>JANQRN010000135.1 GCA_028284545.1 Rhodothermales bacterium
CGACAAGAGCGTGGTTATTGGCGATCGCGAGTCCGACATTCAGCTGGGTGCGAACATGGGCCTTCGCGCGTTCCAGATCGGCGTCTTGTCCTGGCCCGAGATCGTTGACCGCGTGCTGAACGGCGACCGAACGGCCGTAGTTCAGCGCACGACAGACGAAACAGACATTCGTGTACGTGTTGCGCTGGAGGGTTCAACTCGCAGGATCAACACAGGCATCGGGTTCTTCGACCATATGCTTGACCAGATCGCTGTGCACGGCGACTTCGGCCTTGACCTGTCCTGTACCGGCGACCTGCACATCGACGCACACCACACCATCGAAGACTGCGGTCTCGCACTTGGCGCGGCACTCTCGAAGGCGCTTGCGGATCGACGAGGTATCGGCCGGTTCGGATTCCTGCTACCCATGGACGAGTCCGCCGCCACGATCGCGGTCGACATTGGTGGTCGACCATTCCTGAAGTTCGACGGCGACTTTCCGCGGGAGATGGTCGGCGGTTTTCCAACTGACATGGTGAGCCACTTCTTCCGGTCGCTGTCACAAACACTCGGCGCAACAATCCACATCTCGGTGGTCGGCGACAATGCGCACCACATGGTCGAGTCGATCTTCAAGGGCTTCGGTCGCGCGCTCCGAACCGCGCTTGCTCGCGACTCCACCTCCAACGCAATTCCAAGCTCAAAGGGCATGATCGCATGATCGCCGTTGTCGAGGCTACGGGCTCCAACTTCTCATCTGTGCGCTTCGCACTGCGCCGGCTGAAAGCGGATGTCACGGTCACAAACGACTGGAGCGTGATCTCAGAAGCAGATCACGTTATCCTTCCGGGCGTAGGCTCCGCTGCCGCGGCCATGGAAAAACTCCACGACGCCGGCCTTGCCCAACGCATCCCTTCACTGACGCAGCCCGTCCTTGGCATCTGCCTCGGCATGCAGGTCATGTTCGCCCACTCAGAGGAGGGAGACACGCGTTGCCTGGGCATATTCGCCGGCAACGTAACCAGGTTAACGACCGCACCCGGGCTGCCTGTACCCCATATGGGCTGGAACACCGTCGGATCAGAATGGGCGTACTTCGTTCACGCCTATGCCGCGGCCCCCGGTCCGGGCACCGTCGCTACCACTGAGTATGGCAACGCGTTCTCGTCGATCGTCTGCCGCGACAACTTCACGGGAGTCCAATTCCACCCCGAGCGATCTGCTGAGTTTGGCAGTCGCATTCTCCAGTCTTTTGTCACTGATTCGATAAGAAATCCGACGTGGATATCCTCCCTGCAATCGACCTGATTGGCGGCCGGTGTGTTCGCCTCTGGAAGGGCGATTTCGACAAGGTCACAACCTTTCCTGACAGTCCGAGCGACATCGGAGCCCGGTTTGCTGCTGCCGGCGCCGACAGCCTGCATGTAATAGACCTCGACGGTGCGCGCAGCGGGGCCCCGGCGAACCTCGAGGTCCTGACAAACCTCATCGATGATTCCAGGCACAACCTGAGGATCCAGTGGGGTGGAGGACTGCGAGACGCGGCATCGGTGACTCAGGTCCTCGAGGCAGGCGCCAACCGGGCAATTGTCGGCTCCGTGGCCGTCACCAACCCCAGCAGGGTGGGTGACTGGGTGGATCAGTTTGGTCCTGATCGGATTGTGGTTGCGCTTGACGTTCGCGAGCGTACCGATGGTTTGGCCGGCAGCGAACCCGCCTACGTGCCGGCTACGCAAGGATGGCGGCAGTCAGTTGACCAGGACCTTTGGGAGCTCGTAGCGACCCTCGCCGCACTCGGTGTGCGGTGGTTCTTGTCAACCGACATCAACCGCGATGGCACGAAACGGGGACCAAACGTAGACCTGTATCGCGAGTTCGTGGACCGATACCCGGATCTTGCCATACAGGCCTCCGGGGGAATCCGCGGCGGCGACGACCTGGCCGAGCTCGAGCGCGCGGGTCTCACGGCGGCGGTCGTTGGCAGAACGCTCCTGGACGGAACGCTCAAGGCAGAGGAAGTCTTTTGCTAGCACGAAGGATCATACCATGCCTGGACGTCCGAGACGGAAAAGTAGTCAAGGGGGTTCGTTTCCGGGATCATCGTATCGTCGGCGACATCGTCGAGCTGGCAGTACGGTATCGGCAGGAAGGCGCGGATGAACTTGTCTTCTACGATATCACAGCAAGCCCCCAGAATCGCAGCGTCGACGTTACCTGGGTGAAGCGGGTCGCCGCTGAGCTGGACATACCCTTCTGCGTTGCCGGCGGAATCCGGTCCGTGGACCATGCCAAGCGCGTCCTGGAGGCCGGTGCTGACAAGATCTCGGTGAACACCCCGGCCGTCCGGCGACCAAGCCTGATCGATGAACTGGTTTCGGAGGTGGGTACACAGTGCGTGGTCGTCGGAATCGACAGCGACACCGTCGACGGGGAGTATTCCGTACACGCTAACGCGGGAGATCCCGCACAAACAGAGATCATCTCCCGCCGCACACTAGCGTGGATAGCCGAGGTACAGGAGCGTGGAGCGGGAGAAATCGTCCTCAACTGCATGAGCCACGATGGTGTGAGGACCGGGTACGACACCGAGCAGCTCGCGGCCGCAAGGGAGGTGTGCGACGTTCCGCTGATCGCGTCTGGAGGTGCCGGCAGTGCCAATCATTTCGCCGACGCGTTTGCAGATACCGGCGTGGATGGATGTCTCGCGGCGAGCGTGTTTCACTCCGGCGAACTGGCGATTCCGGAGCTGAAGCGATATCTCCTCAGCAGGGGGGTGCGCGTGCGGCTCAACAGTTATGCAACCGACAGGGACAAAAACCAACATGATGGACGTATCCAGGCTTGACTGGGATAAATCGGGTGGACTGATTCCGGCCGTGATTCAGGACGCCGCAAGCGGCATGGTGCTCATGGTTGGCTACATGAGCAAAGAATCACTCGCCGCCACCATCGAGAAGCGGCGCGTCGTGTTCTACTCGCGATCCAAGCAGCGACTCTGGTTGAAGGGCGAGACCAGCGGTAACTACCTGCTGCTGGAGTCCATCGAGACCGACTGCGACGGGGATGCCCTGCTAATCGCGGCGGTCCCGGCCGGACCGACCTGTCACCTCGGGCGACCCTCTTGCTTCGAGAGCGCCAGAGCATTTACCGGGTTTGTGGACGAGCTCGAGGCAATAATCGAAGAACGAGCATCGGAGGCGCCCGAGGGCAGCTACACTTCGAGCCTCCTGCTCGACGATGTTCACCGCGTTGCGCAGAAGGTGGGCGAAGAAGGGGTCGAGGTTTCGCTCGCGGCCGCGATAGAAGATCGCCAGGCTATTGTCGAAGAATCCGCTGACCTCATCTATCACCTACTTGTGCTACTCAAGCGCACAGGCGTTGACTGGGACGAGGTTCAAAAGGAGCTCGAGGACCGGCATCGCGGTGGTCACGGCCGCGACGACTAGCCCGCCTCCGGTCACGGCAAGTTGTAGGTCTCTCGTGTCGGCTTCAGCGGCCGTTTGAGCCAGAAGGGTCGGCGCGTCCCATCCGGACTGTTTTCACTTGCCGGTTTTGCCAGCGCGAGCCAATCGCGGTACACCGCCATTGACTTGTTCGTGTCAACAAAGACATCTCCGTGCCGGTCGTCACGCTCGGCCCGGCGTACCGACACCGCCTTCTGCAGCCAGCAGTGTGCCCCGCTGATCGGGTCCGGGTGAACCGCGTGCGTAAGGTTCTGGTGGACACCGACATCGTTCCACCAGATTCGCGACGTGTCCGGGTCGAACGACTTCCAGGCACGTCGACTCGACTTCAGCCGGAGCATAAATCCACCGTCTTCGCGCTCGTCAATGCTGACGAGGTTCGACGCGCCGCGATTTACCCCGCCGTGTTCGGTCAACCGCCATCTACCTACATGATGGCTCAGCGCAACAACGCCCGGCTTGATTCCCTCGGTCACCCACGCGCTATCTACAAAATATCCGATCTCCGTCTCCACGCGCACGAGATCGCCGGTAACCACGCCGAGCCTGCGTGCGTCGGATGGATGCATCCATAGCGGGTTCTTGTGACTCAGCTCGTACAGCCACTTCGCGTTGGCGCTTCTCGTGTGTATCAGCGTCGGCAGGCGGAACGTGGGCAGCAGTAGCATCTCGCCACGTTCACGGTTGATCGCCTCCGGGTTCACATGGCTCGTCAGCGACCAGGGGATGACGTAGTCGCGGGTGTCCCAGCCCCAGTCTTTCAGCGTTGGACTGAAGAACTCCAGCTTTCGGCTCGGCGTGCCGAAGCCCGCCCGCGGCTCTCCATCAACCATAACCCCTTTGACAGTGCCGTCGGCCGCCACGAGGCGTCCAGCAGCATCCGTCGTGCAGCCAGCCGGGTCCACGGGCTTTTCGTACGGTACGTAGTTCTCCGTCTTGACCTCGAAGCTGCCGAACTTCTTCATGTAGGCAAGCGGGGTCAGCCCCTTGTCGGCAGCGGCCTCGGGCAGCCCGGGTACGCTGTTCTCGAAGATCCAGCGATAGTACTCGTCTATTGAAATGATCTCGCCAGCGCGGTACGGGCTTTCGAAGTGCTTTCTAATACCGAGCGACCCGTCGGGGTCCATTCTGGCTGAGAGCTCGATCCAGAACTCATTCTCCTCCCACACCTCACCCGGATTCGACTCCCAGGTATACTTCACCGGTTTTCCGACGCGCTCGCGGGCGACGCGCAGTACAGGCTGACGAAAAGCGATCCACTGGCCCGCGTGCGTCTCCTGGCTCATCAGGTCGTGACGCTCGCCGGCATGCCCCATTGGCAGCACGTAGTCGGCGTACCATGCCGACTCGTTCCACGTCGGTGTCAACGCGACGTGGAGCTTCATCTTTTCCTCGTCGCGCAGGGCCTTGAGCCACATGAACCCGTCAGGGTTGATCCACAGTGGGTTGTAGACGCGCGTGAAGTAGACGTCGATATCACCTCGGCCCTCTTCGAGAAAGTGCGGCAGAAGAAAACTCATCTCGTAGTGGGCAAACGGCCACTCGTCCGGCAGATGCAGATCGTTCCAGGCGGTTCCGGCAGCGGGGACGTCGAACGGCTTCGGCACGAACTTATTCCACGAATTGCCAGACGTCCCACCGCGCGTGCCGACGCTGCCCGTAAGCACGTTCAAGAAGAACAGGCAGCGTGCCACCTGCCAACCTCCAAGGTTGCCAATGGACGCCGAGCGCCATGTGTGCGCCGCGAGGCGACCACCGCTGTCCGCAATCAGCTCGGCGGCTTCCCGAATCCGCTCCGGTGGTACCTGCGCCTCCTCGGCCGCGCGCTCGATTGTGTACTCGGCATACAGCTCCTTCAGCATCGCGTCAAAGTCAGCGAAGTCGGGTGCGACGTTTGACTCCGGCAGGTTCGCCTCTCGGCGAAGGTGCTGCAACGACTCTTCCCAGTTAACCCATCGCCGCACGAACTCGCGATCATAGCGGTCGTTCTGAATCAGGTAGTTGGCGATCGCAAGTAGTAGCGTTGGCTCGCTGCCTGGCCACGTCGGCAGCCAGACATCAGACTTGGACGCGGTGTTGCTGAGCCTTGGATCGAGGTTGATGATCTTGGCTCCCTTCTGCTGCGCCTCAATGATTCGCTGGGCGTGCGGGTTGAAGTAGTGGCCGGTTTCGAGGTGACTGGAGATGAGCAGGATTACGCGCGCGTTGGCGTGGTCCGGACTCGGACGGTCAAAGGCGCCCCACAGGTAGTAACCAGCGCGCGCTCCGGCTGAGCAGATGTTTGTGTGACTGTTGTGGCCGTCCACACCCCACGCCTGGATGCACCGATTTGTATAGCCGTCCTCGCCAGGGCGACCAACGTGATACATGATGCCGTCGCGTCGTTTCGCACGACTCGCGCGCATCTTCGTCGCGATGTCCTCGAGCGCTTCTTCCCACGAGACGCGCTTCCATTTCCCTTCGCCCCTCTTGCCGACGCGCTTCAGGGGATACAGTATCCGCTCAGGGTCGTAGACCTGGTTGATCGTTGCCGGTCCCTTTGCACAATTGCGACCTCGACTACCGGGGTGCACCGGATTGCCCTCGAACTTCCGGATGCCCATCGTCTCCCGATCGACATAGGCCAGCAATCCGCAGGCGCTCTCGCAATTGAAGCAGACTGTCGGCACAAGGGTATAGCGTCGGGCAACCTTTCGGGGCCACGCTTTCGAATCCCACTCGACCCAGTCATCCCACTTCTCGATTGGCGGGTACTGCGACATCCGACCGTCAGGATGGACAACCGTATCTAGATCTACCTGTTCGGGCTGGCGGTCACTTTCCCCAAACGTTGGGAGACCGAACTCCGGATCGCCTGTGCCTGATACGTTTGCGCCGTGCTCGATCTCAGCGGCCTTTGCAAGACGACTTGCTATTTGCTGGTTGCGGGCGCTCACGGGCGACTAGGCGTTGGGCACGTGTTGCGGTGCCATGACAAATGCGTACTCGTACAGGTAGAGTCCGATGATCGTTGCTACTCCGGCAACGGCGTCTGCCAAGCCTGAAGCAGCCATTAGAAGAACCAGCGGGCCGATGTGACCCAGAAGGATTCCGCCCAGCCAGAAGTGCTGCCGGTACCGACCGGCGGTCATGTCGCGAGCGGCAATGGCTGCCGCCTCAGAACCATGCGGCATTGCAAACTCGGCGACCAGCGTGATGGCCAGGTTCAGCACGAGTGCGGTCACGAAAGCTACCCGCGTGGCGCCGAGCGCCGTTTCGGTGAGCAACGGATCGCTGGCAAGCGCACCAACGAGAGCGTATGTGACAAGGATGGCGCCGGTACCGGCCATCACCGACTGGACAACAAGGTGAAATGGCAGCATGGAACTCTGCCACAACTCGCGTCCGTGCGCCTGGCCAAACAGGAAGGCAGTGTAGGCGGCGGCGCCCAGGGCAAACGGGATCGTCAGCACGGAAAGCGCGGGACGTATGAGCTCGTCGGTTGCAAGACCGAGAATTTCGAGCACCATCCAGATTCCCGTCACACCCGAGAAACCCACGAGGAGGTATGCGCCTCGAACGAGCCACGATCGCCACTGCGGCCGCGTCAGTATGCGAAG
>JANQRN010000136.1 GCA_028284545.1 Rhodothermales bacterium
GCCACGCCCTCATGGCCCGGCGGTTCAACATCCCGACGCTTGACATCACGATGTACCCGATCGGCGGCATCGCGCGGCTGAAAGGGATGCCGAAGGATCCCAAGCAGGAGTTCCTTATCGCGATTGCCGGCCCTCTGGTGAACGTCGCGATCGCCGCGGTACTCTATGTGCTCAATAGTGCGCAGGGTCGCGCGATGGACCTTGATCTAGTGCTCGGCAGCCAGACCACGGTCCTCGGTCTGTTGATGTGGATGAACGTCGCCATGGCTGCGTTCAACATGCTTCCCGCGTTTCCGATGGATGGCGGTCGCGTCCTGCGTGCGGCCCTGGCTTCCAGGATTGGTCACTCGCGCGGTACCCAGATCGCCGGCATGGTCGGGATGGGCATGGCGGTCATCTTCGCCGTCGTTGGCGTCCTCAACTTCAACGTCGTCCTGGTATTCATCGCCGTGTTCGTCTTCCTTGGCGCGAAACAGGAAATACAGCACGTCGTCGGCTCAGCCTGAGGCGGGGACGCCGGTCAACCTTATGGGGTCGCTAGTCGCGGGCGAGCGAGTTGTAGACCGAAGTGATGAAGCGTTGCGGGTTTACAAATCCGCCACCCCAGCCATCGTCGTACTGAGCTGACACGCCAGACTCCAGCACCTCCTGAAGCGTCTTACCTTCAGCCAGGTGCTCCGCGACCGCATCGCGCACAGTCACAAGCATCGTCCGGTACTCTCGAAGGTCGTCTGGCGTGGAGAGAGGGCCGTGCCCGGGGATGATCAGCGTTTCGCCGTTTGAGTTTTCCAACACGTAGTCAGCTGCCGCGACAACTCCGTCTACTCCGCCGCCCGAGCCCAGGTCGATGTAAGGGTAGCGACCGCGGAAGAAAGTGTCGCCCATGTGTACGACGTTTGCCTCACCGAAAAAGATGAGCGCGTCACCATCGGTGTGTGCCGTCTCGATGTGGTGCACACGAGTCGTTTGCCCGTTCCAGTGAAACGTAGCGTTGTGCGAGAAGGTGATTATCGGAAGTGAGCCCGGCGCCGCATCGTCCGCTGCCGCGAGTCGCTTCCTGACGTTGTCGTGTGCGACAATCATCGCGCCAGCCGCCGTCATGTTCGCGTTCCCGCCGACGTGGTCTCCGTGATGATGCGTGTTCAGTACAAAACGCAAAGGTGTGTCGCTAACGTTCGCGACGGCATCCAGGATGCGCTGACTGAGATCGGCAAACTGGTCGTCGATGAGCAGGGCCCCGTCGTCGCCGACAGACAAGCCGATATTGCCGCCCGCTCCCGTCAGCATGTACACGTTGTCCCGCACGTTGTCGACCGTGATAACGACGTTGTTACGGTTCTGCGCATTGGCGTCATTCGTTGGTCCCGGCAACGTCAGGCCTATGACCACGAATAGCGTTACGACTGTTTTCATAATTCCATCAAGTAAATGGAGTGCAAGTGTCGGCGTGGTGCGCTTACATTCTCGCCTAGGACCGCGACGCGCAGAAGCGCCCTTCAACGTACGAAACTCCTAAACACCCAAGACACCCAATGAAGAAACGTATCCTGATTGTCCTTCCTGTACTGTTCTTTGCCCTTTCTGGATGTTATCACGCGAAGGTTATGACCGGCAAGGAGCCGGGCACCACGGTCATCGACACTCCGTGGGCGAAGGGTTTTGTGTACGGTCTCGTGCCACCGGATGAACTTGACGTTTCTGAAGAGTGTCCGAATGGTGTCGCGATTGTCGAGACGCAGCACAGTTTCCTGAACATGGTTGCCCAGGCACTGACCTTTGGGATCTTCTCGCCAATGCACATCACAGTTACGTGCGCAGCGGGTTCGATGTCAGCGGTTGATGCACCGCAGATTGACGTGGCGAGCGACGCATCTACCGAGGAGGTCGCTGCAGCTGTCCGCGAGGCCGCAAACATCAGTTTGTACACGCACGACCAGGTGAAGATTAACTTCCTTCCCTAGTCATCGCCAGCCAGTGCAGCGACGAGGAGTTCGCGGGCAACCTGTGGGTTTGCTGCGCCACCTGTCTGCTGCATCACCTGGCCAACGAAGAACCCAATGAGTCCGTGTTTGCCACTGCGGTAGGCCGAGGCTTTTTCCGGGTTGTCGCGGACAATGCGGTCCGCGACAATCCGGATTTCTTCGCGATCACTGACCTGCTCCAGACCAAGTCGGTTGACGGCCGCGTCGGGTGCCTCGCCTGTCTCAACCATGGCCGCGAGTACAGACTTCGCGGCACGTCCGGATATTCTGCCACTGTCAACTAGCGCCATGAGCTTTGCCAGGGCCGCACCACGGAATGGCCGCGAGTTGAGATCAGCGCCGCTGCCGGCAACCGCGGGTATTTCGTTGATGATCCACTTCGCCGCCTCGACCGGCGCCGCGCCCTCCTTAACCGCCTCTCCGAGGATGTCAGTGGCGCCGGACTGCCCGGCGATCAGGCCGGCACGACGATTGTCGAGGCCGAATCTCGTCGCTACTTCAGAGACGAGTTCGGGCGGAGCGTCCACGACAACCCTCTGATTTGTCTTCTTCCCGGGCTCTGCGGACTGCCGGGGTTTCGACTTTCCAGGAACTGAATCACTCCGCTTCTTCTCGGGCTGCGTACTGCGCGCCGCTTTGGACCACGAATCCTTGAGCGGCACAATACGGTTGAAAACGAGCGCGTCCTCTGTCGAGTCTACCGGATCACGCCAGAAGTAACCGCGACGTTCGAACTGGTATCTGGTGTCTGCCGGATCTTCAAGGACCGACGGCTCGACGACGGCATCCGCGGCGATGTCAATAGAGTGTGGATTGAAGGCGTTCAGGAAACCACCTTCCGCACTGTCGGGGTCGGGTAGCGCGAAGAGACGGTCGTAAAGACGCACCGTCGCCTTGACGCCGTGAGACGCAGACACCCAGTGGATCGTGCCCTTGATCCGGCGGCCATCGGGCGTATCACCACCGCGTGTTTCTGGATCGTACGTGCACAGTACGCGCTCAACTTCTCCGGCGGCGTTCTTGACAGCGTCCGTGCACCGCACAACGTATCCGTATCGCAGGCGCACTTCGACACCGGGAGATAACCGATAGTATTTTTTAGGCGGGTCTTCCATGAAGTCGTCGCGTTCGATGTACAAGTCGCCCGTAAACGGAACCTTTCGCGAGCCCTCACGCGGTACGTCGTGGGGGAAGTACGGCGCTTCGATCCAGTCTGTCTTCCCTTCGGGCCAGTTGGTGATCGTCACGGGCAGAGGGTCTGTCACGCACATGACGCGCGGCGCAACCGTGTTCAGGTCATCTCGCACGCTGTATTCCAGCAGGCTCATATCGACCCGCTGATCCGACTTGGAAACACCTGCGCGCTCAACGAACGCGCGGATCGAGGCTGGGGTGTAGCCGCGCCGCCGAAGGCCTGCAAGGGTCCACATGCGGGGGTCATCCCATCCGTCGACGTGTCCTTCGTTCACGATTCGGAGCAGCTTCCGCTTACTCATCACCGTGTAGTCGATGTTCAGCCGGGAGAACTCATACTGGTGGGGGAGCGGAGGCGTATGCGTGTTCTCCACAACCCAGTCGTACACCTCACGGTTGTTGTCAAACTCCAGCGTGCACAGCGAGTGCGTGATACCTTCGATCGCATCGCCAAGTGGGTGGGCATAATCATACATGGGATATATGCACCATTCGTCACCCGACCGATAGTGATGCGCGTGACGGATCCGGTAAAGGAGCGGGTCACGCATTTTCATGTTTGGCGACGCCATGTCGCCCTTCGCTCGAAGCACATGTTCGCCATCGGCGAACTCACCAGCCTTCATCCGCCGGAAGAGGTCGAGATTCTCTTCGGGAGAGCGATCACGGTACGGGCTCCTGGTGCCGGGCTCCGTAACCGTTCCACGGGTCCGCCGGATTTCGTCTTCACTCTGGCTGTCGACGTACGCCTTCCCGTCGCGGATGAGGTGCTCCGCAAAGCCGTAGAACTGGTCGAAGTAGTCGGATGCGAAGTACAGGTGCTCGTTCCAGTCGAAACCGAGCCATCGGACGTCGTCCTGGATCGCGCGAACAAACTCGGGATCTTCAGTCTCCGGGTTGGTGTCGTCAAAGCGCAGGTGGCACGTGCCGTTGTAGTCCGCCGCCAGGCCGAAGTCGGGGCATATGGCCTTCGCGTGGCCGATGTGCAGGTAGCCGTTCGGTTCGGGCGGGAAGCGCGTAACAACGCGTCCCTCGGTCGCGCCAGACTCGAGATCCCGCTCGATGATATCCCGGATGAAGTTGCTCTGGGTTGCGTTGGCCGTGGTGTTGTCACTCATTACGCGGTTTCAGTAGGCAGGGTCAATCTGCGGTGGGTCGCGGAATCGGGATTTCTGAAGAGCCGTTTAACGCCGGTGGCCACGCTCGGGTGCCCGAGCGGCGCGATTTTTTGGCTCGATCCGATTATCTTGGCAAGCTGTACCTGCACTATAAATGTACGTTGCGAAATGAATTCCAGACTTGTCTATCGATTTGGTCCCGGCATCGCGGATGGCGACAAGAGCATGAAGGCGCTGCTCGGCGGCAAAGGCAGTAACCTTGCCGAAATGTCGTCGATTGGACTCCCGGTGCCGCCTGGGTTCACGATCACGACCGAAGTCTGCAAGACGTACAACGAGCAGGGGGCTAATTGGCCAGACGGCTTGGCCGACCAGGTGCGCGACGGGATCGCGCACGTTGAGCAGGCGATGGGCCTGGCCTTTGGCGACCCAAAGAACCCGCTGTTGGTCTCCGTTCGAAGTGGCGCCGCCGTCTCCATGCCCGGCATGATGGACACGGTGCTCAACCTGGGTATTAACGACAAGGTCGTCGAGGGAATCGCCGAGAAGACCGGCAATCAGCGATTCGCTTACGACGCGTATCGTCGATTCATCGACATGTTCGGCGACGTAGTGATGGGGGTGCATCATGCGAATTTCGAGCACGCCATCGACACGCTGAAGCAGGAGCGCGGCGTCTCGTCAGATCTGGAGCTCTCGGCTGACGATCTCATGATTCTCGTCAACCGGTACAAGGCGATCTACCGAAAGAAGACCGGTCACATGTTTCCGGAGGACCCGTTTGATCAGCTCACGTTTGCTATCAACGCCGTCTTCGAGTCCTGGAATAGCAGCCGCGCAAAGAAGTACCGCACGATTAATCGGATCACGGGTCTTATTGGTACGGCGGTCAACGTCCAGGCGATGGTCTATGGCAACATGGGTGAGACCTCTGGCACCGGCGTGTGCTTCACCCGAAACCCGAGCACGGGTGAAAAGAAGTTGTACGGGGAGTATCTCGTCAACGCGCAGGGCGAAGACGTAGTCGCGGGGATCCGGACGCCGGCGCCAATCGCCGAGATGGCGTCGAAGTTCGAGGGCCCGTACCACGAGCTCGTCGAAACGGCGGAGCGCCTTGAGCAGCACTATCAGAACATGCAGGACATCGAGTTCACCATCCAGGAGGGTAAGCTCTACATGCTGCAGACGCGTAACGGTAAGCGCACGGGTCGAGCGGCGTTGCGCATTGCCGCAGAGATGGTCGACGAGGGGCTCGTCAGCCGTGAAACCGCCGTGCGAGACCTCGTGGAGCCGCGTCACCTGGACCAGATGCTGCATCCGCAGTTCAAGAACGTGAATGGGTACAGAGACCGCGTTATGGCGACCGGGTTACCGGCTTCGCCAGGAGCCGCGGTCGGGCAGGTCGTATTTGATGCGGACGTCGCTGAGGACTGGCGCGCGGATGGCAAGAAAGTGATCCTGGTGCGTATCGAAACGAGCCCCGAAGACGTCGGCGGCATGGACGCGGCCGAGGGGATCCTGACTTCGCGCGGGGGAATGACCAGCCACGCGGCTGTGGTGGCGCGCGGTTGGGGGAAGCCATGTGTCGCGGGCTGTGACGACATCGTCATCAACTACAAGACGCACTCCTTTACGAACGGGACTGTCAGTGTCAAGGAGGGCGACTGGATCTCGATCAACGGTACCACGGGAGAAGTCGTAGTCGGTGCTGAGGAGCTTCGCGAGCCAAGCGTAGGTGGCAACTTCTCGACCTTCATGTCGTGGGTCGACGAGTTCCGCTCGATGCGCGTGCGCACCAACGCGGACACTCCCGACGACGCCAAGAAAGCCATTGAACTGGGAGCCGAGGGTATCGGCCTTTGTCGTACCGAGCACATGTTCTTCGAGGGCGACAGGATTCTCAATATCCGGGCAATGATCCTTGCCGAGGATCCGAAAGAGCGGCGCGAAGCACTGCGCGGGTTGCTCCCACACCAGAAGGCGGACTTTCTCGGGATCTTTCGTGCGATGGCCGGCAAGCCGGTGACGATCAGACTACTTGATCCACCACTGCACGAGTTCCTCCCGCACGACCAGAAGGGTCAGGAGCAGATGGCCTCAGACCTTGGCGTTTCAGTTGATGTGATCAAGGCGAAGGTCGCGGCGCTAGATGAGATAAACCCAATGCTCGGCCATCGTGGCTGCCGCCTCGGCGTCACTTATCCGTCGATCACGCGAATGCAGACGCGGGCGATCCTGGAGGCGGCTGTTGAGTTGGCTGCCGAGGGCGTGGCCGTTCACCCAGAGATTATGGTCCCGCTTGCCGGTACCGTCGAGGAATTCGTCAACCAGAAGGCGATCGTGCAGAGTGTTGCGAAGGAGGTCTTTGATGAGAAGGGTCGCAGCGTCGACTTCCTGATCGGCACAATGATCGAGATCCCGCGTGCGGCGCTGACTGCTGACGCGATAGCCAAGGAGGCGGACTTCTTCTCGTTTGGCACCAACGACCTAACGCAGCTGACCTACGGATACAGTCGCGATGACGCCGGGCGGTTCCTGCCGTACTACGTGTCGGAGAAGATCTTACCCAACGATCCATTCCAGGTGTTGGACCGGGTCGGCGTCGGTCAACTCGTCAAGATGGGAACGGAGCGTGGCCGTGGTGCACGTTCCGGCCTGAAGGTCGGTATCTGCGGCGAGCACGGCGGGGAGCCGTCATCGGTGGAATTCTGCTATGAGGTCGGGATGGACTACGTTTCGTGTTCACCGTTCCGCGTCCCGATAGCTCGCCTGGCGGCGGCGCAGGCTGAAATGGCCGCGAAACGGAGCAACGGGCAGGCGAACGCGACCGCGGCAAAGGAGGCGGCGGCTTCGGTGTAGGATCTATGCGGCGGCTTTGGTAGCGAGTGCCCGCACCGCCTGCCCGAGGTTGGCATTCGAGGGATTCGCCTCGTACGCCTGGCGCAACATTGCAACCGCGGCATCCACCTGGTTCAGTTCAACCGCGAGACGGCCCAGCGCCGTCAATACACGTGGATCGCTGAAGGCCGCCGGGTCATCCTGATAGCGCTCAATGCATTGTTGCAGGATCGCCCCTGCCATTTT
>JANQRN010000152.1 GCA_028284545.1 Rhodothermales bacterium
GAGCAGGTAGATAATCTGCTGTCTGCTATGGTCGGGCTGAACATGGCGACGATGGTCAACCTCAGCGGTGGAAGCGGTGATGTTCTTCGCGGCGCTATCGAGAATATGACCGGGCGGCACCCCGGTCGCTTCTTGCACTTCGCCAATATCACGTTCGATGGAATAGACGACCCAGAGTGGGGTCAGCGCACTGCCGATCAACTCGAGGCCGACGTGCGCGCCGGCGCCGTCGGGCTGAAGATCTACAAGAGCCTCGGCATGACGACGGTTGACGGAGCCGGACAGCGTATTGCGGTTGATGATCTGAGGATTGCTCCTGTCTGGGATCGGGCCGGCGAGCTCGGGATCCCGGTTCTGATCCACTCTGCCGACCCGGCGCCATTCTGGGAACCCCAGGATGCCGACAATGAACGCTGGTTCGAACTAAAGGAACGACCGCGTCGCATTCGGCCGAAGGGTCAGTTCCCTCCGTGGGAGCAGATAATTCAGGAACAGCACAACATCTTTGCCCGGCACTCCGGCACGACTTTCATAAACGCCCACCTGGGCTGGCTGGGGAATAATCTCGACGCGCTCGGCAAACTGTTTGACGAATACCCGAACGTTTATTCGGAGACCGGAGCGGTACTGGCCGAGCTCGGCAGACAGCCGAAACGGGCCAAGGAGTTTCTCACCAAGTACAAGGAGCGAATCCTGTTCGGAAAAGATGCATGGGGTGTGGAAGAGTACCACGTCTACTTTCGAACGTTCGAGACCGTAGACGAGTACTTCGACTACTACCGCAAGCGTCACGCCTTCTGGAAGCTTTACGGCCTGGGCCTGGACGACGATGTGCTGCGGCACATCTACTACAAGAACGCCCTTCGAATCGTACCAGGACTCGATCGCACTCTATTCCCAGACGACTGAGTTCAGTGCAGCTGCACGATGACGACGCTACCCGGTTGCTCCTCTGAGGCCTGACCGATCGCCGCAGCGTTCTCGTCAAGATCAATGGCTGATCCGAAGTAAACGTTTCCCACGTCGATGACGTGGGTTTGGGACCAACGCTTCTCATCACCACCTACTGACTCGCGTTCAAACACGTAGACGACGCGGTCGATGTTGAACTCGAACTTGAGCTGTTCATCGTAGCCAACAACTATCGCACGGTCACCTTCAAGTGCTACGTCTGAGCCGAAGGCTCCGAGTTCAAAAGGGTGCGTCGGGCTGAGGACGACCTCGCGCCGCCACCGATCGTTGTCGAAGACGTAAACCGTCGCGCGTCCCTCAGAATTGCGACCCGCTTTGCTTTCGCCGACGATGATCTGGTCGTCAGCGATCCGGGTCTGGATGAAAAAGTCTTCGAACCCGTCCAGGCGTACCGACTCCTTCCAGTTTCGACCAGTATCGTCAGCCTCGAACACGTAGAGCGAGCCCTGTCCTTGCTGAAAGTATCGCGACGCACTAACCACGATGCGGTCGCCGCTGATATCAACCGATCCGCCGAGCACCCCTCTGTTGGTCCCACTGCGCGTAGTCAGTCGCGCCCCTCGCCGCCATGAGCCGACCCCATTGGGTTCAAAAACGTAGGCGGCGCCGCCGAATTTGCCCTCGGACAGGTCGCCCGCTGTCGTAACGACGATCCGCGCCGAGTCAGCTGCAACGTCGGCAGCAAAAGGGCCCTCCTTCTGATCAAGGCCACCGGTGAGTTTGGCAGTCTGTCGCCATTCGCCGCTTGTGGTGTCGCGTTCGAACACGTATGCGGCGTTGCGGTCTATCGTTGAGGCTGTGCTCCGGAAGGCACCAACGACCGCGGTGTTTCCAACAAGATCCAGCGATCGACCAAAGTAGAGTCCGGCCTCGCAGTCTGAGGGTTGCAGAGTTGACTCCAACTGCCATCGACCCGACGCGTCGTCCCTGGCGTATATGTAGGCTGCACCGGAATTGTCGCCGCAGGAATCCGTTCCGGTAGCTCCGACAAGTACACGATCGCCGTCCAGGGCAACGGACACGCCAAAGAAGTCGCCCGGTGCCGCGTCGGTCCGAGGCAGTGAGTAGATCTGGCTAGTCGCCGGCCGCGCGAACCACGCAGCCGACGTCATCGTGATCATTATGACGCCAGACAATAGTTGCATTGCGCGCATCGGATCGTTTCCGCCCGGAAGCCTCTGCTGCGTGCCGCCGGTCACTCCTCTTGATGATGGATGGGCAGTTCGATGAGTTGAACGCAAAGGTCGTGCCTCGCGTCAGGTTGACTCCAGACGTTCGCCAATCGCCGCCCACGCGGCGTACAACTCCTCCAGAGCAGACTTGCCCGATTCATATTCGTCCGTTCTGGTGCGCGCGAGATCCAGATTGTTGTACAGTGCGGGGTCGTTGAGTTCCTTCTCGAGCTTGCGCTGTTTGCGCTCCGCTTGAAAGATCTTCTGCTCGACCTTCGAGTAGAGTTTCCTCAGTTGATAGTCAGAAAGGGCATCCAGATCGTCTGAGTCGGTGGGCATCGGTTTCTTGCCCATGGCATTTCGCTGCTCCGCCTCTGCCCGACGCTGCGCCCGTGTCTTCTTTCCCGCGTGGCGCTTCTCTCCACTTGGAGCACTCGGTTTGCCGTTTGCGGTCTTCGCGACCTGCTCGGCGCTCGCTGCCACGCGACTCGCGGTTCCATGCTCCAATTGCCAGAGATAGTCCGAGTAGTTGCCAGTGAACTGGCGCACCGACCCCTGTTCCGCACGCCAGACCCGGTTGGTCACGCTGTCCAGGAAATGCCGATCGTGGCTAACGACCAGAAACGAACCGGTGTATTGTCTCATCGCCTCAATCAACACGTTCACCGACTGAATGTCGAGGTGGTTTGTCGGCTCGTCGAGGATCATGAAGTTGGCAGGCACCAGCAGTGCTTTTGCCAGCGCGACGCGGCTGCGCTCACCACCCGAAAGCACTCCAATCCTCTTGAAGACGTCGTCTCCCGTGAACAGGAAGGCTCCTAACAAGGTCCGGATTTCGGTCTCTGTGTGTCCTCGACTGGACTCCAGCAGTTCATCCAGAATGGACCGCTTCGGACTAAGCGACTCAGCTTGATGCTGTGCAAAGAAGGTTAGTTCAACGTTGTGACCCAGGCTCCGTGTACCGTCGAACGATTCACTTCCGTTGATAATGCGTGCGAGTGTCGATTTGCCGGCGCCGTTTCGACCGATCAGCGCGATCTTGTCGCCACGCTCGATCATCAGCGGGCCGGCGCCGTCGAATACGGAGACCTCAGACCCGCCTGCGGCGTCGAGGGCAGGGTAGGACTTCGAAAACTGCGACAGTTCGAAAACAACCTTGCCCGAACGCGAGGGTTCGGGAAAGCGAATCGAAATTGCGGCTTCGTCGGTCGGGGGCGGCGGAATCCGTTCGAGTCGTTCTAGCGCCTTGACGCGACTCTGTACTTGTCGTGCCTTGGTGGCCTTTGCCCGGAACCGCCTGATAAAACTCTCCGCCTGTTCGATTTCTCGCTGCTGATTTTCGTATGCCGCAGCTTGCAGAGAGCGCTGCTCTTTACGCGCCTCCAAATAGTAGGAGTAGTTGCCCGCATACTCGGTTGCTTTCCCACGAAGCAATTCAACGGTGGTTGTGACCATCCGGTCGAGGAAGTAGCGATCATGGGAGACGATGACCACTGTGCCCGGGTAAGTTTTCAGGTATCCCTCGAGCCACGTTATGCTGTCTATGTCCAGGTGGTTTGTCGGCTCGTCGAGTAGCAGGACGTCTGGAGCGACAAGCAGCAACCGCGCGAGGGCAACGCGCATGCGCCATCCGCCCGAGAAGGTCGACATCGGCCTTTCGAGGTCGTTCGGCTCGAAGCCGAGCCCAGTAAGGACTGCCTCGGTTCGGGGCTTGATGAGGTGCGACTCTGACGCGGAGAGCACGTTGTGAACGTCGTCCAGGTCGTGCAGCAACCCTTGGTACCGCGACGAGTCGTGGTCGTCGAGTGCTTGCAGCTCCTCGGTAATCTGGTGTTCTCGTTCTAGTGCATCGAGTACGGCTCGAAACGCGAGCATCGCCTCGTCCAGGACGGACCTGTCGACCTCAGCCTCCTGGAAATCCTGTTCGAGGTAACCTACCGTGAGGCCGCCACGAGCAACGGTCCCGCCATCAACGTCTTGCGCACCCGAGATGACCCGTAGCAGCGTTGTCTTGCCCGCGCCGTTCGGGCCGACAAGCCCAATGCGCTTGCCGACACTGACGGCCCAGTTCAGATTGTCGAAAATCATCTGTCCTCCGAAGGACAGATCGATGTTCTGAAGCTGTATCAAGGTGGCTTGTTAGTACGCGTTCTCGTTGACGAATCCGCGGCGAATGGTCATCAGAATGATCTTGATGTCGAGTGCTAGCGACCAGTTCTGGATGTAGTAGAGATCGAACTCGATGCGCTTCTCAAGAGAGGTGTCGCCGCGCCAGCCGTGAACCTGAGCCCAGCCCGTGATGCCCGCGCGTGTCTTGTGGCGCAGCATGTAATATGGAACGCGGTCGCGAAAGTCTCGGATAAAAACCGGACGCTCGGGTCGCGGGCCGACCACTGACATGTCACCGCGGAGTACGTTCACGAATTGCGGAAGTTCGTCCAGTGAGGTTCGGCGGAGAAAACCTCCGACCGGTGTCGCCCTGTCTGACTCCGGCGTGGCCCAGACGGGGCCTGTTCTGCTCTCGGCGTCAACCGGCATCGACCTGAACTTCAGCATGTCGAAAGTCTTACCGTTCAGGCCCATGCGCTCCTGGCGATAGAGTACCGGGCCTTTCGACGAGAGCTTCACGGCGATTGCGATGAGCAGAAGTAGCGGTGAAAGGAGCACCAGTACGCATGTCGAGAAGACCAAGTCGAATAGCCGCTTCAGTATCTGGCCGAACTCGGCTGGGGACTCGTCAATGACGTGTATTACGGGCAACTCCCCGAGATTTGTGACGCGGCTGTTTAGTAGATCGAACTGGAACAGGTCTGGCACCATGTATACATGGACGAGTCGCGTGGCGAGTTGATCAACAGCCTCGCGTGCCTTCTGCATGGCGTCCAACGGGAGCGCGAGATAGACGTGATTGACAGGGGCGCCATCGGCATCGAATTGATCGACGATGTTGAGTAGATCGTCGCCGGTCCCAAGCACGTCGTTTGCCACTTGTGAATCGTCCACGAAACCGACGATATCGAAGTTCATCCACGGGTATTCATCAAAGGCCGCTGCCAGCTTTCGTCCGACTTTCCCTGCACCATAGATGAGAACGCGGTTGTGTTTGTGCTTCCTCCGGCGGCGGCGATTCGCGATGCCAAACAGCAGTAGCCGCATCGAGATCATGCCGGCCATTGTGAACGCGGCGAACATGACGAACATGAGACGCGAAAAAGAGAATGCCCGGTACAGGAACAGCGCCGCCATGGTTAGCAGCGCACCCACAGCGACGGCACGCGTCACTGTAACAGCCATGGCACCGAGGCTCTGGGCACCCGACGAGGAGTACAGCCCCGAAGACTGAAAGGCAAGAACCCAGACCAGCAGAACCCACGGAAGCAGTACCAGGTACTCTGACACCGGCACCCACTCCGGTGGCGTGAGCGCTTCGAAACGGATCCAGTAGGCAGCCAGCCAGCAGCCCACCACGAGGACGAGGTCGGCTACCAGGAGCAGACGTTGAAGAAAGCGGCTCTTCTCCTGCAGCATCTTAGTCTAGCAGGATCTTCAGGGAGATGTCGAGCGCTGACACCGAGTGCGTCAGAGCGCCACTTGAAATGAAGTCAACGCCGGTTGACGCGATCGCAGCTACCGTCGCCTCGGTCACGTTGCCAGACGCCTCGGTTTGCAAGGGTCTGGCCGAATCACGAGGGGTCGAATCTACCACTGCAACGGCTTCTCTGAGCATCGAAACATCAACTCCTTTATCGGTAACCCGCACCATATTGTCGAGAAGTATCCGGTCAACAGCCGGATGACCGGCCGCAACGCCAACTTCCACAAGTGTGCGCGTTTCAACTTCAATCAGTAACTCGTGGTTCGCTTCTTTTCGGGCCGCGGCGGCCCGATCCATAGCCGTCTGGATGCCACCGGCCGCCGCTATGTGGTTGTCCTTAACGAGAATCATGTCGTGCAGGCCATATCGATGGTTTGTGCCACCTCCGATCAGCACCGCCCACTTGTCAAGGTGACGCAGTCCGGGAGCAGTTTTTCTCGTGTCAAGAATACGCGCACCGTGAGGTTCGGCGAGTTGCACCATCCTGCGTGTGGCTGAGGCAATCCCGCTCATTCGTTGCAGGATGTTCAACGCGAGCCGTTCTCCGACAAGTATCGCTGATGCCCTACCCGCTACTGTGCCCAGCGATTCACCGGCGCGCACGAAGTCGCCGTCGGCACAAGTGAACGCAGCAGAGACTTCGGGATCGACCAGGGTAAAAACGCGTCCGGCGACCGCGAGTCCGGCCACGACACCATCTTCCTTGGCGATAAACGTTGCCGTTGCAGACTGCGCGGGTGCAACCGTCGCGGCGGTTGTAACATCCCCCGATCCGAGGTCCTCACCCAGCCAACGCCGGATGTCGTCATCAATCACACCGGGAGGTATGTAGTCGGGTAAGTTCAATGCGACATACTCCGGTACGCTTCCACAAAGCGGTCAGGAGCACGCCGTGGGCGCCCACTCGCGGAATCGACAAAGCAGAGCGTAACCGTTGCTGACACGGCTAGTGTGGACAGTTCGACATCTGCCCGCTCGACGACGCGTACCTCATAGTCAAGTTCGAGTCTCGCGACGGGTACCTCGTCGGGCGCGCGCGTTACGATCTCCAGGACATCGTCGTATTTGGCGGGCGCGTGAAAGCGCAGTGATGCGTCGACGACGGGCATGATGACGCCGCCGTCTTCGAGCTTCTTGTACGGCAGTCCCGCTGACCGGAACGCCTCGGTTCGTGCGTACTCCAGGTAGTCCAGGTAGTTGCCGTGGTAGACGACGCCCATGGGGTCGCATTCGCGATAGCGAACACGGTGGCGGTACAAGAAAGTCGGCATCCGGAGGTATCAGACTGGATGGGCCTGCTGCGCCCTGCCGTTAGTCGACTGATGCGCTCCGATTGCGTCGAACTTGTCGCGTCGATGGATGACGAGCTCCTCCGGCGTCAGCTGATCAAGTGTATCGAGCGCCCGCGCGATGGATCGACCCACCGAGCCAAACGTGCGCTCAGGGTCGCGATGCGCGCCTCCAATCGGTTCCGGGATGATCTCGTCGATAACCTTGAGCGGTACCAGATCTGAGGCGGTGAGTCGCAGCGCGCGGGCGGCATCCTCCTTGTGGTCCCAGGAGCGCCACAGGATCGATGAACAGCTTTCCGGCGAGATCACCGGGTACCACGCGATCTCCAGCATCATGATTCGGTCGCCGACGCCAATGCCGAGCGCACCACCCGAGGCACCTTCGCCGATTACGACCACGACAATCGGAACTTTCAGGCGAGCCATCTCGAGCAGGTTGCGGGCGATGGCCTCAGCC
>JANQRN010000154.1 GCA_028284545.1 Rhodothermales bacterium
GTCGACGCCTGGAGATGCTGGGCGCTCGCCACGCTGCCTCATTAGTTCAGCCCAGGCGGAAAACGCATCGCGGGTATATGCGAGGTTCGCGCTGTTACAGATCGTCGGATACCCGTTCGTGATCGCACCACCAGCGACGGCTGACAGGCCGATTACCTCCAGGGCTTGAAGGCGTTCAAAGACGCTGGAGCGAGCCGGCTTCAACCTTACCGGCCCGGCTACGACTGAAGCGCCGGATTCGAGGACGCTACACAACGACACGACCCAGGACGACCCAACGACGCAGTCGGCGTCCGTCGTCAACAGATAGGTCCCTTGCGCTACCGCTATTCCGCTATCGAGAGCGCGCTGCTTTCCACTCTGGGTGTGTTCGCCGTCTTCAAGGTGAACAAGTTTCACTCGTCCAGCGATGATCTCGCCCTCGAACTCTCTCGCGACGAGCGCTGCGGTTTGATCGGTCGACCCATCGTTCACCACGATGACCTCGAAGTCCGCAGACCCGTCGTGCGAGGATAGTATCGAGCGCACGCAGTCTACAACCGTCCGTTCTTCGTTCCTGGCGGGAACGATGACTGAGATCGAGGCACCACGCTTGAACCGCCCGGCCGGTGTTGATCGAATGGCGCGTAACCATCCGAGGGCACACCAGCAAATGAACAGGCCGTATATGAGGCCAGTCAGTAGTAGAGAGATATTTGTGATCGTCGCGGCGTGCACGTCAGGATTGCACTAGTCCCGGGCGCCACCTCGGGAATAGTAGGAACGGAATTCCGACAATCGCCGGTAATACAATGTTGAGTGCAAATACGACGAGTGACGCTACGAGCGCAAACTGTCCCGAAATACCGACTAGGGCCAGCACTGCCACGGCTGCTGCCTCCCGAATGCCCAGGCCCATCAACGTGACAGGAGGCGCGACGCCCCTTAGCAGGAATACAGCGCTGGCGGCTCCAAAGAGTTCAGGGATGTTTGAAGGGGTCGCGCCCACGGCAATTACGGCAAGCACGAGCTGCGCAACAAACGTCGCGTACCGCGCTGTAGCGAGTGCCAGCGCCCGCCTCCGAACGGGACCAGCAATACTTGTCGTCATTGTGATCGCGCGGGCCGGATTTGGCCAGCGTGACTCAAGTCGACGTGTCAGGCGCGCCGGTACTCGACCGCGGGTTGAGCCGCTGTAGATTGCCGCCGCCGCGAGACCAATAGGAACACTGGTGAAGACGACGGCAGTCATCCATGCTTGGGTTGCATCGATCGATCGTGGTAGAAGCCAGAGGGTCGCAATCACACCGAAGAAGGTAAGCGGGATGACGTCGCCTAGCCGCGAGAGTAGCATTGCGAAGCCAGTCACCCAACGCTTTCCGCTGGGTACGCGAACCACACGGCCGACGAAGTCTCCGACACCGCCGGGGGAGACCGCGCCAGAGCTGAAGCCGGCCAATACCGCTGGTATCGCCCGACCAAAACTGATAGATGCGCCGGCACCGGCCAGCAGTAGCCGCCACACCTGGGTTTCGAGAAGCAGATTCACCGGCATCAGAACGGCACAGAGGACGAGCGCGCTCCAGCGCACCTGCCCCCATCCGGGCCATTCGCTGCCGGGATCTAGCGCCAGGCGACGGTATATCGCAAGAACAATCGCAAGTCCAAGGCAGAGCTTGAGGGTGGTCCAGACGGTCGAACGCATCCTGTCGGTCACTCGCTCTGGGGCGTCATCGACCGAGCTCGCGACCGCGTCGCCAGGGGCCGTCGGTCGGTCGTGTGGCGTGGCCGCACTTTTGCCGCTGGCTGACCGTATCTTCGGGACGTGCGACATTGCTGACAGTTGAGCGAAGAGCGACAATGCGAGTACTAGTAGTTGGGAGCGGCGGGAGGGAGCATGCCATAGTCCACTACCTCAGCCGCAGTCGACACGCGCCGGAGATCTTTGTTGCACCAGGCAACGCGGGTACCGCCCGTCTGGCGTCGAACATCAGTCTCCCGGCTCGTGATATCGACGAGTTGCTGAAGTTCGCTAAATCGAAGGATATCGACCTCACGATTGTTGGCCCCGAGCAGCCTCTTGCTGACGGTATGGTCGATTCTTTCGAGGCGGCCGACCTGGCTATCGTTGGTCCTAGCGCTGCTGCGGCGCAACTGGAAAGCAGCAAAGCGTTTTCAAAGCGATTCATGAGCGAGCATGGGATTCCGACCGCCGGCTTCTCAACGTTTGATCGGTCGCAGCACGAGGAGGCGCTAGCATACGCCCGCAAACTCGGCGCGCCGCTCGTGATCAAGGCGAGTGGGCTCGCAGCCGGTAAGGGCGCAGTGGTTTGCGAAACAATGCATCAGGCCGAGGAGACGCTCGTGTCGATGATGAAGGGGCGCGCTTTTGGCGATGCAGCAGACGAGGTGGTTATCGAGGAGTTTCTTCACGGCGAAGAGGCTAGCCTTTTTGCGCTGACAGACGGTACAGGCTACTGTCTTCTGCCGAGTGCCCAGGATCACAAACGTATTGGTGACGGTGATGTGGGCCCCAATACCGGCGGAATGGGCGCATACGCTCCAGCTCCCGTACTAACGGACGCATTGGTCGCGCGAGCGTGCGCCGAAGTTATTGAACCCACGCTGGAGGGCATGCGAACACTCGGCCAACCGTATCGAGGCTTCCTCTACGTGGGCCTCATGATTGGCCCCGACTCCCGACTGAACGTCATTGAGTACAACTGCCGCCTCGGAGACCCTGAGACACAGGTTGTGCTTCCGCTGCTGGAGACTGATGCGATTGACCTGTTTCGTGCGTGTACGACGCGAACCCTTTCGTCTCTCGAGGTCAAGACGTATGACGGAAGCGCGGCGATCGTCGTTATGGCATCAGATGGCTATCCCGGTAGATATGAGAAGGGAAAGGAGATAAGCGGACTAAACGACGACGCAGACTGTGAGAGTGGCGCGACGACCTGCGTTTACCATGCTGGTACGCGCAGGACTCCCGGTGGTGGTACCGTCACCAGCGGAGGGCGTGTGCTAGGTGTTGTTGGGAAAGCGGATAACCTTCGCGCTGCCCTCGATGCGGCGTACCAGAGAGTTGCTACTATCAAGTTTCCCGGCGCCCAGTATCGTAACGACATCGGCCAAAAAGGTCTCAAGCGGATCTCGTCGACGACCTGACGGGATGCCATTGCCTGGTCCAATAGTCCCGTTGTTTCTCAGTCTTGCACTTGCCGGCTGTACTACTACCGGGGGGATTCCCAGGGCCGAGGTTGGCAGGGCTGGCGTGGTCGCGCTATTCGAAGAAGCAGTCAGCCTTTCGCAATCCGCCGGTAAGTTGTGGCTCGTTGATCGAGCCGCGCACGTCGTAGCCTCGGTACGCCTGGATAGCGTCGGCGATGCTAGTGAAGCTGAGATCAAACACTACTCCGGTTCGGGCACCCAGTCGGGCCGACTCCGCGAACCCACCGACCTCGACGCGACCAACGGTCTCGTCATTATCGTATCGGAGATTGACGGACGTGTGACGCGATTTGACCGATCATTCGCCCACCTCGGGTCGACCGCTGTGGGTGGCCAGCCAGTCGCGTTTTCGACTGTCGACGAGCGAACTCTCTTCTACATCGATGCTACAACGAACGCCTTGCAGCGTTGGACGGTGGAACGGGGTGGCGTTCAGATTGACTATTCGCCGGGAGCAGCGGGCCGCGCGCCCATCGATGTGGACGTTACGTCGAGGGAGGTCTTCGTCGCTGACGCGTTTACCGGATGCCTCCACGTCCTCGATAGCTTTGGCAGCTTCAAGCGAATTATGGCGTGCGGGGGAGAAGGCGACCTCGTCTCCCTAGACGCAGAGGAAGAACTCGTCGTAGTTGCTCGACAAGCATCAGCGTTTGTTCTCGTCGACGGTTATTCGCCAGCCGGTCGCCTGCTGTGGCGTTCTAGGATTCCGCGACGGGAAAACGCGGAGCTTTCGGGTGCCCTTATTGCCGATGATACGCTTTGGCTTCTGTACCAGGACGCCTTGATTCGCGTCGAGGACTATCGGTAGCGCTCACCAGCGTGCTCGATCCACCCGCCAGGACGGCGCCCCTGTGGATCATGGTGGGTCCAATGGAGAACGCCACCGCGATCGTTCCATTCGAACTCCCCCCGAGCTGTGACACCGTCTCCAACCGCAAGCGGAACCCTGGGAGCAAGATCAATATTGTGACTGATCAGTAGTGTGTGTCGATTTCCGGTTGAGATCACAAACCGTTGATGCCGGCTACCCACATTGTCGTCTTCTAGAATCCGGGTCACCTCGCCGCGGACGGTCATGACGACGTCTGAGCGTCCTTCCTCGAATGCCGCCAGGGCGGGGTTGCCGAAGACGACAGCTTCCCCGGCACGGGTGGCAGGTGATGCCGATCCGGCAGAGCCACTCCGGTCCGGCAAGTACCAGACGAGCAGAAGCAGCGCGACCACAAAGATGAGTCGCATCCACCGTCGGGAAGGTCGTGACCCCATCAACGATCAGGTATTGTCAATCTGGGCTTTTTGGAGCTTGCCCGAGTAATCGACGTATACAGTTTTTGTCTCCGTGTAGAAGTCAAAAACCTCCCATCCGCCCTCGCGGTGCCCGTTGCCGGTCTGCTTCACACCACCAAACGGCATGTGGGCCTCAGCGCCGATGGTTGGACCGTTGACGTAGGTTATCCCGGCTTCTATATCGTGCATCGCCTTGAACGCGCGCGAAACGTCGTTGGTGTAGATGCTCGACGAAAGGCCGAACGGAACGTCGTTGGCAACCGCGACTGCCTCTTCGTAAGAAGAGATCCTGATCACAGACAGTACCGGACCAAAGATCTCCTCGCGTGCAATTCGCAT
>JANQRN010000176.1 GCA_028284545.1 Rhodothermales bacterium
CTCGACCTGATCATCGCTTGGCGGACGTGAAAGCTGATCGAACAGTGAGTTTGAGCGACTTCGTTGTGCGGGGCGCTGCGCTTGCGGCACCACCCTAACTCGAACCGACTCGGTCTTGTAGGTATCACCACCAACGACAACGGTTGCGGGCTCCAGTGTTGCTGTTCCTTCGTCAACTGGTTTGAAGTACCAGCTGTAGCCGACTGCGACGGTCATGTCGCCATTTACAACCGATACGTTTCGAGACGTGCTGGGGAAGGAGCTCGTCAACGCAAGCCCCCGGGCGCTTGGAGGCTGTGGGGTTTGTATCTCCGGGAGCGTTTTGCCCTGGACCTCGATGGTGTAGGTAAGGCGCTCCTCAGTCCCGATCGTCGACTCGTTGACGAGTGCCACCACCTTGATGTCCTGTGCACTGGTGTCGGCAGAAACCAGAAGGCAGAGTATTGTTGCCGCGAGAAGGAAACTCACGACATTGCGGGCGGGGACTATTTGTCGACGAAGAAACACCGATCGGCTACCAATCCTTCTCGACTCGACGCGCGCGGCCTTTCACTTTCTGAACCTCGCGGAGGAGCTGCTCTTCTTCGTTTGCCAGCGCCTGCAGGATTCGCTCGGCCTCTTCTTCCGTCAGTCTGTTCGGATCAACTGGAACCTCTGAGGCGCCCTCGCTTCCGTCGTTGGGTTGCTCCTCAGGCTGTTCGCCCCCCTCCTGATCTTGTCCATCCTGCTCCTGTGGGTCCTGCTCTTCGTCGCTCTCCTGCTCGTTTTCCTGCTGCTCCGACTCCGACTCGTCCGGCTGCTGTTCGTCCTGCTGACCCTGATTACCGCCCTGCTCGTTCTCCTGGTCCTCGTTACCGGACTGCTGATCCTCGTTCTCCTGACCCTGATTCTGCTGCTGCTGCTCCTGAGCCTCTTCTATCAGCCTCCTCAGCTCCTGCAGCTGAGCGTCCTCAGGATGCTCTGCCAGGCCGTCGGCGACGGTCTTTGCTGCTTCATCGAGTGACTCACCGATGAAGTGTTTGGCTCCGCCGTGGAAGTAATCACTGGCCGTTTGTGCGGAGACCGCCATTGGCAGCGCTGCCAACAGTACAAATGCCGGTGTCCACAGGCGTCGCATTCTGATCATCTTCTATAGGGATTCTGGAGCTTTTCCAGTTTCGATATCGGCCACCGAGGCCGTGCGGTCAATGAATGTTTGATACGCCTTGACCGTGGGATCAGTTTTGAGGCCGTCCGTCATGATCTCATGGGCATCGCGATATCGCTGTTCGGCGACTAGCGCGTCGGCGCGGGCCTTTAGCTGTTTCGCGTAGTCTGAGGGCTTTGGAGGTGGCTCGTTCTCACCCTGCTGGTTTTGCTGTTCTCTTTTCAACTGCCGCTTTACGAACTCGTAGTTGAACTTGGCATCTGCGTTTTGCGGGTCGAGCAGCAGAGCCTGCCGAAAGAAATCCGCTGACACAGACTTTGCGTCGTTCGCGAAAGCGGCATTGCCGGCATTGTAGGAGCCTCTGATTTGCTGGTCCCTGCCCTCAGCCATCGCGATCGAGTTGATGAAGGCGTTTTGCGACGCCTCGGGATTCTCGCCGCGGTAGTACGCCGCACCCTGATTGTTGTACAGATCGCTAGGGACAGAGCCGGGTTCCAGCTCGTCAAATTCGTCGAGACCGCGTTGGTAGGCGATGACGGCTTCATCAAAACGGTCATCCGCGTACTCGGCGTTTCCCTTGCGCCCACTTTGCGTGACATTAGAGCATCCTGTTGCGAGGAGCGCAAGTACAACGAGCCCCGGCAGTAGGTCGTTTGATGGGGCCCGTCCTTCGCTGGACTTCACTCGGTCTGAGAACACGAACTCGAACAGCAGGAGCAAAACTCCGATCGCCAGTGGCCACTGGTACTTTTCGTCGTACTCTTCAAACTCCTCTGTGGCAAACTCACTCTTTTCGAGCCGGTCAAGCGAAGAGATTAGCTTATTGAGCGACGACGCCGTGCGCGCGATTCTGAAATAGGCGCCTTCCTCGGAGAGTCGCTGGAGCATGTCCTCCTCCAGTCGAGTCGACACAATGCGACCCTGCCTGTCTTTCTTGTAGGTCGTTTGGCCGCGCGACCTTCCCACGGGTATCGGTGCACCCTCTGTTTCCCCCACACCAGCAGCAAACATAACGATCCCAGCGGCCCGCGCGTCGTCGACCAGCGCGTTCACACCGTCGATGTGGTTTTCGCCATCGGAGATGAAGACCAGAGCGCGAGTGCGTGTTTCGCCCTCCGAACCGGATTCCTCGGAGCGTTCGAAGGCTTGCATCGAGAGTCTCAGGGCTGCCCCGAAGTCGGTGCCAGGCGTCGGAATCAGCGCGGGGTTGGCGACATCCAGGAACAGCTTCACCGCGCTGTAGTCGGTCGTCAAGGGGCACTGAAGGAAAGCGTCACCGGCAAACAGCACAAGCCCGACGCGATCACCGCGGAGTCCGTCCAACAGCTTCTTGATCTCGTTCTTGGAGCGATCCAGCCGGCTGGGTGCGACGTCCTCCGCCTGCATCGACAGAGAAACGTCTAGGGCAATAATCAGGTCTACGCCTTCCCGTTTCACTTCCCGGATCTGTGTGCCGAAGCGCGGCCCCACCAGCCCGAGGGTAATGAAGCCAAGTGCGAGGACGGCGACGGCCGCTTTCCATCGTCTACGACGCTGGCTGACCTCGCCGGCGAGCCTCCGCATCACCGCGGCGTCGCCGAACCTCCGGAGCAGCACAGCGCGACGGCGAGCCGCCCAGAAGAACAACGCGACCGCCAACGGTATCAGGGCGAACGCCCAGAAGTATTCCGGATGCAACCAGTCCATCAGGGAAGCTTGCGGAGTCTCGTGTTTGACAGGATCAGTTCAAGAACGAACAGCAACAGGGCCGGCCAGAGAAATCGCGCATACTTCTCATCGAATCTCGTGTACGAGAGTTCCTCGATCTTCGTCTTTTCCAGCTCCCCGATTTCTGAGTATACCTCGCGCAACGCTTCTTTGTTGGTGGCCCGAAAGTACTTGCCGCCGGTCAGGGACGCGACGGAGCGCAGCATGTCTTCATCGATCTCAACAGGCATCATCCGACGCTGTCGACCAATAAGTGGGTGATCAACCACGACGGGGGCAGCACCGCGAGCGCCCACCCCGATGGCGTACACACGAACGCCCAAGGCTTCCGCTACCTCCGCGGCTGTAACCGGATCAATTTCACCGCGATTGTTTTGGCCGTCAGTGAGAAGGATCACCACCTTGCTCTTCGCGTCGGTTTCCTTGAGTCGGTTCACCGCCATTGCGAGTGCAGTTCCGATCGCGGTTCCGTCTTCGATGACGCCAACCTCGACCTCGGTGAGCATCGTCTGGAGGAAGTCATAGTCCAGCGTCAGTGGCGCCTGCGTAAATGCTTTGGCGGCAAACACGACAAGTCCGACACGGTCAGACGTGCGCCCACGGATGAACTCACTTCCCACCTCGCGGGCGGCCTCAAATCGATTTGGTTTGAAGTCCTGCGCCCGCATTGACGTCGAGGTGTCAAGCACCATCATGATGTCGACACCCTCCGCGAAAACCTGCGTGCGTTCGTCGCGCTTCTGAGGCCGAGCAAGCGCGAGGATGCAAAGCGAGAAGGCAACGATCCGTAGCGCGGTCGGTAGCCACTGAAGACGAGACGCCATTGACTGCGGACCATCTTTCAGCGCCGAGACGCTACTGTAGCGGACGCCACTTCGCCGGCGGGCGCGACGCCACTCCCACGCGATGAGGCCCGGCACAATCAGTAGTGCAAGAAGCCAATATGGTTGTGCGAAGTCCATAGACTAGTTATGCATCCCGGCTGACGGGGCGTGCTGGTTGCCCAACACAGGGAGCACGGCTCCGGATTCCCCGACGATTACCTCGTCGGCAATGTATGCGGCGTCTGACGGGCTGATGTTCACCTCGACGACGTAGGCCCCATGTCTGCTCGCGATACCGATGAGTGACGACGCAGGATAGACGACTGCGCTGGTGCCCACGCTGAACACGAGATCAGCCGCTGCGACAGCCTCTTCAGCAGCACGAAAAGTAGCTTGCGGCAATTCCTCGCCGAACCACACGACGTTGGGGCGCATGAGATCGTCACATGTTTCACACCGCAACGGCAGATGCTCGTCGTCCACGTCGGCGAAACTGACGGGGCCCTGGGCTCCGCAGGCCGCGCACCGCTGCGAGTGAATGTTGCCGTGTAGCTCGAGTACATCGCGTGTACCGGCACGCTGGTGTAGCCCGTCCACGTTCTGGGTGACGACCATCGTTTGCTCGTAACGGTTCTGCATGTTCGCAATTGCGATATGGCCGGGGTTCGGTTGTGCTATTCTGATCGTTCGAATCCGTTCGGCATACCAGCCTTGCACCATGGTCGGGTCCCTTCGAAAACCATCCATCGACGCCAGCTGTTCCGGGCTAAACCGCGTCCAGTGAGCTGTGTCCGACAAAGCATCACGGAAGGTGGGGATGCCACTTTCAGCACTCACGCCGGCGCCCGTAAGGAAGACGACCCGGCGCGCCCGTCGAAGATGATGCGTCAGCCGGTCAGAGATTTCCATTCTGATCTTCCTGTTCCGTATGCCCTTCCGCGGATACATGATTCTCAGCGCCATCGTCATCGACTGTCGGAGTCGTTGTCGGTAGGCTTGGTCGCGACTGGTCTTCAATTCGCAGAATGAGCACCCGGGTTTCACCCAGGGTCGCAACTGATTGCTCTTTCGGGTATCGGTACTTGGCAAACTTGACGAGGTCGGCCTGGAGGAGTACCGTGCGCACATCTTCGGCTATTTCAGACGGCAGCACACGCGTCATTCCCTCGGATGTGAGTTCGCGATACAACTCGGCCGTTGTCGACTCCAGCGCCGGGACCTCGAGCTTTCGCTCCAGATACGTTCGAAGCGTGTCCGACAATTCGACGTAATACAATTTTGTCGCGACGCTATCCGAAAGGCTGTGTTCCTCGAGAGCGGCCAGTCGACGCCTGGCCTCTTCGATCGGACTTTCGCGTGGTTCCACGACCACAGGCTCCGGCTCGATCTCAATCGGTTTTGGTGGTCGGCGCATCCAAAGACGGATTAGATACCCGACTACGGCTGCAGCAACAAGGAGCAGCAGAAACGGCAGGAGGCTGCGTTGGAATGGCGCGATAGGAGTGATGTCCCGCATGGCCGTGGCCTCTGCGGGGACGAGGCTGGTAACCGGAAAGAAGAAGGGGTCAGACGCGTACCGCCGCTGCTGACCATCAGCCGACACCGTCACGGCAATCTGTGGCACGAAGGCCGAGTCGATCGCAAACGTGGTCACTTCGTACGTCAAGGTGTCAGCCATCGGGTAGTCGTAGCCAACACCGAGAAACTTTTGGCCCTGCGTTCTTGGACCGAAGATCAACAGATCACCCAGAAGCCCGCCCGCCTGTCCCGCCGCAGGCGCGAACGCGGGGAAAGAGACCGTTGCACCCTGGTTTCGTTCAGCGACAACGACAAGCGTCAGACGATCGCCGACCGTCACACTGTCCTCGGCGATGTAGGCGCGGACCAGTTGCGCCGCGGCGGGCCGCGTACACAAGACGGTGAGTATTGCGACGACCATGAGGGCCGTTTTGCGTCGCCTGGTCATCGTGCGCGGGTTCGTCTGCGGAAAAATTCAACCAGGGGCTCCAGGTAGCTTTCGTCTGTACGGATCGCCACGCGGTCGACGCGGTTACGCTTAAACAGTTCATCCAGTTGGGCATGTCGCTCAAACGCGCGATCTGAAAACCACTGTCGAACCTTGCTGCTGGAAGTATCGACGACTATGGTGCGACCTGTCTCCGCGTCGGTCAGTTCCATGAGGCCAACCGCAGGAACCGATTCCTCGCGCGGATCAATAAGCTGGACAATAACCGTGTCGTGTTTTCGGGCAAGCGTCTTCATCGGCTTCTCGAACCCCTCGTCGATGAAGTCACTGATCACCAGCACAACCGAGCGGCGCCGAAGAACATGTAGCAGACGCGTGAAGGCGACACCTAACGAGGTGCCTCGTGACTGAGGCTCGTGTGCGTACAGGTCGCGAATGATGCGCAGCGCGTGCCGCCGACCTTTTTCGGGCGGTACAAAGAGTTCGATCTCGTCGGAGAAGAGCATGAGACCAACCTTGTCGTTGTTCTTGATCGCGCTGAAGGCTACGATGGCGCAAATCTCCGCTGCGATTTCTCGTTTGAACTTCTCGCCGGTGCCGAAATCCTCAGACCCTGAGATGTCAACCGCAAGCATCACGGTCTGCTCCCGCTCTTCTTCGAACACCTTCACGTAGGTCTCGCCTGTTCGTGCCGACACGTTCCAGTCGATGCTGCGAATGTCGTCGCCGAACTGATACGGTCTTACCTCGGCAAATTCCATCCCCTGACCCTTGAACCGCGAGTGGTATTCACCTCCGAACACGTTGTTGACGAGCCCACGTGTTTTTATCTCCAGCTTCCGAATTTTCTTGAAGAGCTCCTTCGGTATCATCTGACCGGATCGACGGGTGGGGGCAGGGGGGTCTGGGAGTAACGAACCGTGGATGAAAATTAGCGTGCCGGTGTCGGGCAAGACGGCCGAAACGTGTACTTTCAGGCAACTGTTCCGTCCCGGATCGCCGGATAATACAATCCAGTCAGCCCTTAGCACATGTCTCCCAAGTTCGGCGTAGTCGTTTTTCCCGGCTCCAACTGCGATCACGATGCTTTTCACGGCCTGAAGCACATACTGGGCGTCGATACGCGGTTCATATGGCACAAGGAGGGGAGTATCGGCGACGTTGACGTTGTTGTGGTACCCGGAGGGTTCTCTTATGGCGATTACCTGCGTTCTGGCGCCATTGCAAGGTTTTCGCCGGTCATCTCCGACGTGATCCGATTTGCAGAGAGCGGAGGCCTCGTGCTCGGGATTTGCAACGGGTTTCAGGTACTGTGCGAGGCGGGCCTGCTGCCGGGAGCGCTCCTCCGAAACGCTTCGCTGCGTTTTGTGTGCCGCCCCGTCAGCTTGCGTGTGGAGTCAACCGCAAATCCGTTTACGGGAGGGCTCGCAGTTGGGCAGCGGCTCGAGATTCCGGTTGCCCACGGCGACGGTAACTACTTCGCGTCAGACGCGGTACTGGACGAACTCGAGTCTCGTGACCAGGTTGTGTTCAAGTACGTCGACGAATCCGGAGAACCAACCGCGGCTGCGAATCCGAACGGATCCGCTCGCAACATCGCCGGGATTGTTAACAGGACGGGGAATGTGCTCGGGATGATGCCGCATCCAGAACGACACGTAGAGTCACTGCTAGGCAGCAGCGATGGACGAGTGTTTCTGGAGTCGCTTGTCTCGCACTTCGCTGGCGTTGAGGCCGGGTAGCCAATGCTGGAAATCTTATCCGCCGCACCGGTAACGCTGGTACTGTTGGTCGTCAACGTGCTTGTGAGCTTTCATGCCCTCTACGTCGATCATTCGATGTTCGATCGCTTTTCTTTTCGGCCAACGCATGTTGCGAAGGGTGAGTGGTATCGATTACTGACTGGCGGCTTCCTGCATGCGGGCATCGCGCACTTGATGTTCAATATGTTCACGCTCTTCTTCTTCGGGCCGTGGCTTGAGTTGGCGCTGGGCTCGTGGCGATTCGTCATCGTTTATTTCGGAGCGGAGTTGGCGGCGCATGCGTTCACGTACGTCCGTCATCGTGACGACAATGGTTATGCGGCAGTCGGGGCAAGTGGTGCGATCAGCGGGGTCGTGTTTGCGTTCTGCTTGTTTTCACCGCTGTCTCCGATCTACATAATGTTCATCCCGATTGGCATCCCGGCGATCGTGTACGCAGTCCTTTTTGTGCTTTTCTCGGCTTATGCGATGCGGGAGGGGCAGGAGGGTTCGGGTTCGCGAATTGCCCACGACGCACATCTCGGTGGGGCGGTTGGCGGATTGGTTCTGACGATTGCGCTGTTTCCGTCGGTGGTATCGATTTTCCTGGGTCAGCTCGGTCTTTAGCCGTTATTGCAGGGCGGTACACTCGTTTGTTTCCGGTGATTTGGGTCACCTACCTGTTGCAAGGTCCGTTATTGCTTGATATCCAGCATTCGTTGTGGGTATCTTTAGCCGCCTCCTGTTGCCTGGATTTGGCGATCAGCCAGACCTCAGTTGCACGCGATGGGCACAAAGCCCGGCCTGGTCGTCAGCCGGGCTTTTTTGTATTCAATCGACGTTCACGAATGCACAGCTCCATTTGGTGGAAAACGGGTGGAAAGTGCTGTGTATAGTTTGTGGATGTAATTGATTGTATTCACGTTGACAAGCGTTGGTGTCGCCGACTATCATTGGAACGTGCCTGCCACGCAGGTACTGTTCCTTGACGCGACTGAGGTCTCTGGGCTGCATGAGGCTAGCCTGTTTAGCCTGTCCCCGTCCGCTGCAAAGCGCGGCGAGGATAGGCTGACCATTCACCAGGCAAACCGGCTTGTCCGGCGTTGCCGGCGGCATTTTGGTTGCGATGGCAGAACGTTGCAGAACCTGAATGGAAGCGATCGCAAGATCGGTTTCGTAGAGTCGGCCGAAAGGTTGAGTCTCAGGTGAGCGAGGTTCTCAAGTTGCACCCGCGAGCTTGCTCGCGGACTGCACTTGAAATGCAAGCGCGACCGGTGCCGTCCCGACCCTGCACGGAAAACACCTCGGTGTCTTCCAGGCGGTTCGACGTGAATCAGGTGGACAAGCGCCATCTTGGCTGACGCCCCTCGGTGGTGCGAGGAAGCCAGGTGTGGGTCCGGTTCAGCAGCTGCACGAGTTGTCTCACTTCGGTGGAACCACTTGTTCGGCTGCGTAAGCGGGCGCAACGCGGTTGGATCTGTTGCCGATACTTTACGCGTTCAACGTGTGATGGATCGTGCAATCGATTCTGCAGGTGAAGCAGCCACTCTTGGGTACCAACGCAACCTCAGAGTGGTCGGTCCGTGATTGAATCTATCGTGTGCCCATGCGATAGACGGTGCGAAAGCACCGAACCGATCACCCGGTGAGCGCCACAACCGCTCCCCGGCTATTCAGAGTCTGCCTCAGAAACCTCCTGCACAGGGCTGGCAACGGCACTGCCGCAGGAGGTTCGTGTCAGGGATCACGTCCGTCCTGGTCGACAGCGCGCACACGTAGCCTTCGTTGACGGGGCCTAGTCCTACGAGTCGAGGGCAAATTGCGTAAACGCGTTCCAGTCGCTGAATCGCATCGCGGCGCTGCCGTTCCGTAGTGGATTCGAATCCAGAAGATCCTTCAGCTCTTTCTCGCCGTTGTGATCTTCCCCGGCCGAGCGTCCAGCTTCGTCGGGCTGCGCGGGCTGATACCACGCTGCCGACCATCCGGCATTCAAGGCTCCGACGACATCAGAATGGAACGAGTCGCCCACATACAGCACCGGGCCGTCTGAACGCGCCTCCTCCTCCGCCGCGGCGAATAAGGCAGGATGCGGTTTCATCACACCGACCTCTTCAGAGATCACCGTGGCGGCGAGCAGTTGTGCAATCTCAGGGAATCGCTCAAGCTTTCGGCGCTGCACTTCGGCGAAGCCATTAGTTATGAGACCGACGCGGATATGAATCGCAATGCGTCGTAGCGCCTCGACGGCATTGGGAATCGGTCGCCAGTGGTCGGCGTACCTGGACATATATCGGTCGCCGAGTGACTGCGCCTCGACCTGCTCGACTCCCAACTCTGTGAGCAACTTCGCAAATCGCTGGACGCGGAGTGTATCGCGATCAATTGTGCCCGCTGCGTAGTCCTTCCACAGATCGCGATTGATTCGGTGGTAGACCTGTCTGACCTCCTCAAGTTCGACGTCTGCCAGCGCCGGCAGCTCTTCAACGACGTCGCCAAGGGCGCACCGCTCTGCGTGGCGATGATCGAGCAGCGTGTCGTCGAGATCAAAGTAGACGAAATCGTATTTCGCCATCAGAACGTAATCTCATACATCGCGTACTCCTTGTCGCGTACGCCACCGATGTTATGCAGGGCATTGATGAGTCTGGGATTTGAGTCCAACACCCAGCTCATTTCGGAACCCTCGTATCCGTACGTTGGGCCACGTTCGATAGTCGCCAAGTTGAGGATTGCGTCGAGTCCCTTTCCCTGCCACTTCAGGCGGGATCCCATCAGCAGCGTGCGTACTTCACTAATGCCTCCGAGCTTGGCGCGGGCGAGGAGCTTCGGCAACCCAAAGGGCAGCAAACGCCCGTTGCGGATGTGGATGAGGGCCTGGTTGATGTTCGGGAGCGATATCGAGAATGCGACGGGATGGCCGTCGTCTTCAACGATGAAAACCACGCGCGGATCGACGACCTGCTTCATCTCCTTTGCGAGTTGAGCGAACTCCGCGTCGGTCATGGGTACGTGTCCCCAATTCCGACTCCAGGCCTCGTTGTAGATGTCAAGTATGATGCGCGCCTCCTCGTCGAAGCGCGACATGTCCATTTCGCGGATCGCAAGCGAAGGGTTCCTGCGATAGACGAAGTCAACCCCGCGCTTCAACTTGTCAACCGACACATATTTTCTGTGCACGTAGTAGGCCCACATCGTCATCGCTCGCGAGAACCCGTAGTCCTCGAAGAACCGCGGGTAGTGTGGGGGATTGTGCGGCATCATCACGGCGGGCGGTCGATCGAAGCCGTCAACCAGCATCCCGCAAACGTCGTTCATCGAGGGATTCGTCGGGCCGCGAGCTGCGCGCATCCCCTGCTCGCGCAACCAGCCGGTTGCCGCGTCGAGTAGGGCTGCGGCGACAGACGCATCGTCAATGCACTCGAAGAATCCGACAAAGCCCGTGCTGTCATTGTATTTCTTGAGGTGCATGCCGTTGATGATCCCGGCAACGCGCCCCACAACTTCGCCGCGCGCGTCGCGCGCCACGTACAGTTGAATCTTTCCGTGATCAAAGAATGCGTTCTTGCTTTCGTTGATCGAGCGTGCGACGTCCATCCGTAGTGGGGGCACCCAGTTCGGATCGTCGGCGTGCAGGCGATACGGCAGATTGATGAATTCGCGGCGGTCAGATCCGGACGAAGCCGGTGTCACCGTTGTCATCAATCGTGCCCGTTGGTCCCAATAATGCCGTGCTTGAGTCCAACTCGTCTGAAGGCCTCGAGAATGAAATCGAGATCCTGATCAGAGTGTGTCGCCATGTAGGACGTTCGCATCAAGGACTGCCCGCGCGGTACGGCCGGAGGAACAACCGCATTCACGAATACGCCTTCCTCGAGGAGATCGCGCCAGAACTTCAGCGAAGTCATGAAGTCGCTGATAACGACGGGAATGATCGGCGTTTGGCTCGTCCACACGTTGAACCCGAGGCTTTCGAAGCCTGCGCGCATGTAGTCAGAGATCGCCCACAGGCGGTCAAGGCGTTCGGGTTCGGCCTCGAGAATATCGAGGCACTTGAGCACGGTGGCGACATTGGCCGGCGGCATTGAAGCGCTGAAGATGTGCGTCGACGAATTA
>JANQRN010000200.1 GCA_028284545.1 Rhodothermales bacterium
CCGATCGCCCTCAGGTGTAATTCGGACGATCCCGACTGATAGCCCGTCTGAAAACAGCGAAGACAGGATATCACCTGTCGGCGTCGACGCAATCGAGAAGAGCTCCTCGAAACTCGCGATGTCAGAGACGCGCTCAACCGCCGGCTTGAGGCTGTAGGTGACCGCGTTGCTGAAGTTCTCTGCCCCAATTACTGAGACCCGGATACTCAAGCTGGGCGCTGGTGTGTTGGGGGCACGTACGCGCAGCTGCGTGGCCGTGGCCTCGAGCACCTCACCCCGGGCGTCCCCAAAGTACACGAGGTTGCGGGAGGCCTCCGCCGAAAAATTGCTGCCAGCGATTGTCACCACATCTACCCCGGCAAGGGCAGCTGCTGCGGGATCAACACTCGTAATGGACGGATCCGGGTCGCCAACGGCATCGGGGTCGTACAAACTTGGCGCAGACCCGGTGTCGCAGCCAACGGCGAAGAGTGCCATGACAAGCACCGCCAGGCTGAACAGGGACCAGTTTATGCTACCGAATCTCATGGACAGATATAATGGTCAGATCGCAAATCGGAGTGCAAGGCGGTGTACACCGGAAAAGACGCCGAACTCGGTGTACGCGTAGTCGGCACCGAACACGAGACTGCCGATGTTTTGCCGAACGCCCAGGCCGAGACTCACCCCTTGCTCGTCGGTGGGGATCGTGTAACCCGCGCGAAGCATCACCCGCTGCATGAAGCTGTACTCGAAGCCGGCGTTGAGCTGTTCCGAGAAGTCGCGAGGGTTCTCCGCGTCAACACTTACCAGCAGACTGTGGTTACCGGAAGCTCCGAGGCTCGTCAGGTCAAGCACGTCCATCGACAGTCCGATACGCAGGGTCAGCGGTAACTGAAAACTCTCTTCTTCGTATTCGATCTCGCGCGAGAAATTGCGCGCGACGACCGCGAAGTTCATACTTCGGAAACCCGTCTTGTAGAGAACACCGAAATCGAAGGCAACGACGTCGGTCTGGTCGTCACCTCGAATGAAGTTGTTTGATCCCTCGACAAGCACGACGCTGTTGCCAAGGTCCTGCGACGAAAACTTGACTTTGCCACCGACCGAGAACCGGTCGGTCAACGCCCTCGCGTACCCGACGCCCAGGCTCCAGGCGTTGGGCTTGAACGTGCCGATGTCAAGAAAACCCTGCTCGTTGTTTGCCCGGATAGTCTCCTGAAGCTCGCCGTAGTTCACGGAGAGAATTGAGAATCCGATCACGCCGAGACGCCCGCCGGCGGGCTTGAAAGAGAACGTTGCCGCATTGTAGTCGATGTCGGCAATCCAACGCATTTGCCCGACGTTGAGGCTCACGGCGCCTTCCTGGCGCGCCATGCCCGCCGGATTGTGGAACAGCATCTCCGATCCGCCCTCTAACGACGTGATTGCGTCGCCGATGCCAGCCACGCGCGGATCTACCGCAATGGAGAGAAACTTCATCCCGGTTTGCGCGAGCTTTTCCTGCTGCGCCGAGGCGGCGGACGCAAGCACAAGCCCGACCACGAAGAGGGCGAACGTTGCGGCTAAGCGGTATCGTCCTGTGGAAATCATGCGGTCACCTTATGATGACGAACTTCTTGATCGCGCGTTCGCCGGTATCTAGATCTGTGATCACGGCGATGTACACGCCGCTCGACACCACCTGCCGCGATGACGTCGTGTGATCCCAGAATTCGTCCCCGCTACCGTCGGTGTGCTCAATCTCGTCGACGAGCTCTCCTATATCTGTGTATATCTTTATGGTACACCGACCCGGAATGTTGAAGAAGGCCAGCTTGTCTGTCTGATCCGGAAAGCGCACAAACGGATCTGACGAAATGTTGTACGGATTGGGGACGATGCGTATCTCGTCGAGCGAAGTCCCGGCCGGTCGCTTCAGCCGTGTCGGCGCATACGTCTGCGTGGCGTAGCGCGAGCTACGCAGCGGGCCCGCTGGCGTAAGACCGGTTCCATCGTTAGCACTGCCGTCCTGAACGGCCACGACGTAGTAGTAATAGTCGATACCGCGGATGGGCGTCGTGTCGTCGAACGTGCGTTCTCCCGGACCGGCCTCGTGCACGAGCGTATACGTGCTATCGAAACGCCCCTGCGCGCGGTAGACCTCCCATCCCGTAGGGTCTGGTTCGCCGGAGTGCGTCTCCCACCGCAGCGCGATGCGGTCGCCGCCCCCGTCGACCTCGAAGGACGCCGGCGGCGCGGGTCCGCGCGGTATTGCGTAACCGGACTCGAAGTTCGCGATGGCGCGACGGAAAGTCTGAAAGAGCGAGTCGCGCCCACTAAACACCCACTCGTTCTTCGTCAGCGAGACGGTCTGTCCATTGATTTCATACGGCAGCGGCAGCGCGTCGTTTGCTCCCGACTCCAGATAGGCACGACCGATCGCAATGTTGGCCTCGCGGCTCAGGCCCGACGCCCCCTCGGCGATCACGATCCGAACCCTTTCACCGGGACCCAACGTATAGGGACCGTAACCGTTGGCATTGGAGAATCCTCCCGGCGTACCAAGTGACGGGTCACCAGTTGGAT
>JANQRN010000128.1 GCA_028284545.1 Rhodothermales bacterium
CACTTCGGATTCTCTCTCACCACGTTGCGAGCCTTGGCCTGCAGCCGCAGATCAGTCACCGGCTGCCTGAGGTCGATGACCTGGACTCGCCGTTCTTTGCGCTGCCGAACCTCGTCGGCCAATATCTGGAGGCGAGGGCCGACGGCTGCCCCGCCGAGCTGTGTGATGAGTCACTGCGTGCGGCACTCGATGCGGCAGAGACGAGCCGGGCCCTCGTGCTTCGCCTGCGAGAGGAGAAGAGCATTCATGGTACAAGTCTCCGTCTCACTGTACTCTCGACCCGGCTACTGGGTCTGCTCGACCGGCTCGAGCATCTCCTCGAATTGACTACGGCGCGTTCTGACGAGGGTCGGGCGCACCTCGTTGCGCTGTTTCACGAGGTTGTGCGCGCAGAAAACACCCGCAACCACGTGCGGCCGCACCTGCGTGCAAGCTTCGACTTGCTTGCGTATCAGGTCGTCGAGCATGCGGCGAAGAAGGGTAGCAAATACATCACGTCGGGTACCCGGGATTACTGGAAGTTCTTCGTCGCGAGCCTCGGTGGCGGACTCATAGTTGCGCTGTTTGCGCTCGTCAAAATCCTTCTCAGCCAGGCGAACATGCCGGTGGGAATCGAAGCGATTGTGTTTGGGGTCAACTATTCGATCTGTTTCGTCATCATCTACCTGAGTGGCGCAGCGCTCGCGACGAAGCAGCCGGCGATGACCGCGAACACGCTCGCGCGCTCGCTGGACAGGGAGGATGACGACAGCCCAAATCTTGAGCGCCTCGAGTCACTCATCGTTCGCGTCTGGCGCAGCCAGTTCATTTCGTTTGCCGGCAATCTGCTGATGGCGTTGCCGGTAGCGTTCTTACTGTCGGAAGCGTATTTCCAGTGGCAGGGTACCACGATTGCGAGTGAAGCGTATGCGGAGAAGTTGGTGAGCGGCATTCACCCGTGGCGCAGCGGCGCCCTGATGTACGCAGGGGTCGCCGGCTTCTTCCTCTTCGCCTCGGGTCTCGTCGCGGGATGGGTCGACAACCGGAACGCCTACATGCATCTGCCGGCACGTATCGCGGGACATCCGAAGCTCGCGCGCTGGTTCGGGAAGGCGAGGGCGGCGCGTGCCGGCGCGTTCATCGATCGCAACCTTGGCATCCTGGCCGGCAACGTCGTATTGGGTTTCTGTCTGGGATCGGCTGGTTCGATCGGCGAGATTCTCGGGCTCCCGTTCGATATTCGGCACATCGCATTCTCATCTGCCGAGCTGGGCGTGAGCGTGGAGGTACTGGGTCGGCAGATGCCGCGATCAGTCCTTTTGCAGTCATTGCTCGGCGTGACGTTGATCGGCCTCGTCAATTTTGTCGTGAGTTTTGGTCTCAGTCTCGGTATGGCCTTGGAATCCCGTCGACTCACGTTTAGAGAAACGCGCGGATTGTTGCGGCTGCTCGGGCGCAGTGTGATACGGCGGCCGCTCGAGTGGTTCTTTCCTCCGCGGCGTGTGGAGGTTGGTGGGGAGAGGTGAAGGTTGAGGGTTAAAGGTTGAGGGTCGAGGGCTGAAGGCGCCTCCTCACCCTCGGCCTTCCCCACACACCTCACCCCTCAACTCTCAACCCTTAACCTTCAACTGCGGTTTATTCTAGTTTCCGGCCAATCTCGCCAGCATGGCGGCGAGGATGGCTCGGGTGCCCACGAGAATAGCCGCGTCGTCGGCAACGTAGTTTGGTGAGTGCGGCATTCCGACCGTCCCGGTCTCCGGGTTGCTGACGCCGAGGAAGTACATGACGCCAGGCGTGAGTGCCTGGAACGAACCGAAGTCCTCGCTGAACATCGGAACCGCGCCCGGGACTTCCTGGATGTCTATCTCGGGCGCGTTGTTGCGAATTGCCGCGTTCGCAAGATCCACAAGCGACGTGTCGTTGGTGACGCCTTCCATGAAGTGCTCGTCGTATTCGGTTTCGATCGCGACGCCAGGAATTTCAAGCACCTCGAGCGCCGCGACGATATCGTTCTTTGCACGCGCGCGATCCACGGGGCCTGCTGTCATGACCTGGCCGCGTACTACGCGGCCGTCCCCTGACGTCGCCCTCGCAGTACCCGGGAAGAGCTGCGTCAGGACGAACCCCTTCGGTGCAACCTGGCCGGCAGATCGAGGCGAGACGCTACCCTTGCTCTCTATCGTTTGCCTGACCGTGGTGGCGGCGGCCGCCAGATCTCCGTCTCCGCGAATGGTTACGCGGACAAATGCGCGTCCGGCCATCATTCCACCGACAGCGGTCGCGACCTGGCCGACGTTGTATGGTGCCGTGTGTAGCGCAAAGATGGCATCGGGCGTAAGCTCGGCGAACACGCCGTCTGCCAGCATGGCCTTGGCACCGGTGCCGCGTTCTTCGGCAGGCTGGAAGACGAGCATTACCGTGCCCGCGAGTTCTTCCCGAATCGAGGCGAAGCTCTCGGCGATCGCCAGGCCAATCGTCGTGTGCACGTCGTGACCGCAGATGTGTCGCACGCCCGGCACTACAGACCGGTACGGCACCGGGTCGGGAGAAGATGAGGGCACGGCGTCCATATCCGCACGGAACGCTACGGTTGGTCCTGACGCAGTGCCTCGAAGGACGCCGACGACCCCGTATCCGCCAACACCCGTTCGGACCTCAAAGCCCAGTTCACCAAGGCGCGTCGCGATCACGCTCGAGGTTCGTTCTTCGGCACCCGACACCTCAGGGTGTTGGTGGAGGTCGTGCCTGATCGCTATCAGGTCCTGCTCCGCTTCGGCCAGTAAATCCGACATGCGGTTGAAGAGCTCCAACGGCGCGAGATCTTGGGCCAGTGCTGGACGGACAGCTGCGGTCGCCACAACCGAGGCAGCAAAAAAGACGACGACGGGCTTCGTTCCTGCGAGTTGCCGAATCAAAGAGATCATGCGCGCTGCGTTCGAGTACGGTCTTCGTACCGACCAAACGCAATCGCGTTTCGACTGTCCATCCGATTCGACCGCCTACCGCGCGATGAAGAAGTTCACTCCTATGTTCGCGTAGATGACCAGTCGGGAGTGAATACCTGCATTCGCGAGTCCCTGACTGATCATCTCGTATTCAGCAGGGGACGGGCAGCAGTAGGGAAACCGCACGTATCCGGGCGCCGACGAGAGTTTTCGGTAAGCCCCAATCGTCAGCGACGGACCGGTTCGCGTGACGTGCGTATAGCCGAGGCCAACGGCCAAGGCGCGGTAAGCCGGATTGACGAACCTGGTTCGGAAGTACCGGACAGTTGTCTCGCCATACTGAAACGACGATCCGGACGGAAGCGCCTCCACAACTGATTTCGTCGAGGCTGTAAACGAAGCATCCGCCGAGAGAAAGAGCCCGGGCTTGATCGGAGACAAGCGCACGGACAGTGTTTGTGTCGCGCCTTCGCGGAAGCGGAACTCGGCCACCGCGTCCTTCTCCGAGCCGAAGCCAAACGGTTGCACTCTCACAAATCTGGTAGACGGTCGATGTGAGATGCCGACGTATATGAACCGTGTGAGGTGAACGCCCGCCTGGAGGCCGGGTCGCCAGGTTCCCCGGTCAATCGAGCTGAACTCATTGCCGTTGTCTATTCGTGCCGTGGTGCCGGCGAACGCACCGCCAAGGTCGATCTGCAGCTGAATCGGACGGTCGTAGCGCTGCTGACCGGCGGCGAAGTTCAAGGATAACAGTGTGAGCCCGGCGAGAATCACCAGACATCTCACATCCGGCAGTCGACGCATTTCGAGTAGTACCGATGGCTTCAGATAGTGAGGCCAGATTAGCCGGTCGAGGCGTGGCGTATTGCGTTGATCTCCCGTACGGTTATGTAGGTGGTATCCCTACACGTCTTGTATACTCATCGTCGCGCTGGTCACACCAGGCCTTGAGATTGTGTTCATGATCAATAATCGATGTAATCGCTCTCTGTGGCGGGGAAACCGGGAGGCATCTGCCACATGAAGTTAGCGTCGATCCGTGGTGGGAGGTCACCATAGCGCTCCATCAAGTCGATCTTGCGCGCAAGGTGGTCGCCAAAGTTGGGGCCGTAGTCGTGTCCGTTCTCGTTGGGCACGTGGATCGGCATGAAGTTGACGTTCGATGTTGCCCAGAGGTTGCGGAGGGAGCGGGTGTTGTCCAGCTCTGACGCCAGCATTGCCCGTAGGGCCGCTACGTGCTTCGAGTCCCGCGTGGCGATGTACCCGTGTACGTCCACGATCCAAGAGCACACGTTGCGCAGTGTGAGGTAGTATGAAGCATAAGCGTGTAGACGATCAAGCAGGTCTGTTGCTACCGTGACGAAGCCATGCGTGCGCTCGGATACAGCATCGGACCCTCGATCTTCCCTTACGTCGATCTGCGACTCTAGAGTGGCGATTGCCCTCCCCAGCGCGGGGGCGAAACGGTCGTCGTGCCGGGTGACGATGTCGCTGGCCTCATCTGTCTTGATGATCTCCCAGAGTGCATCAGCCCGCAGGTCCACCCGGTGCGGGTTGTTGAATGTTGCAAGCAAATGGTCCTCGTAGTATGCCCGTTCCGATTCAGGGATGGCTCCGATGTCCGGAACAAGCGGGCGGTCCCACATCCTGTACCATGTAAAGCCGGAGCCGCCATAGAGCGGTACCGTTGGCGCTTCCCGCACCGCCTGGTCACACAACTCCCATATGTCGACCAGGTCTGCGGCCGCATCCACGCCGACCCAGCGTGTTGCTGCATCTGTGACGGTGTCCACGGATGCGACCTCGCCGTGGCCAAGCAGGACCGATACGATCTCCCGATTCACGTCAAATGGTGCAAGCGATGCGGGGCTGACGTACACGCGCATCCGGAGGGTGTCCTGCGCGGGGAGTGACGATCGTGTCTTGAGGAAGCGCTCTGCGCACAGTCGAGGGCACGGTATGCCGACGATGTACAAACTGCCCCGCGCATCAACGTCTGCCATCACGTACGATCCTCGGGACGCGAGCTCACGCTCGCGAACGGCATCGACCGACGTGCAGCGGTCGAGTCCGTTATCGAACTGCGCAAGCACGGCATCCGATTCGTCCGGGATGTTTGTCAGCTCGGCAACAATTCTAAAGTCCGGGTTTCGCGAGCGCGCGGTGTCACGGAGCACGCGGTAGTAGCGCGCCACGTTGTCGGCTGCCGCGTCCGCGATCTCGTCGTGGCCTTTCCATTCCCGAATCAGATACGCTCCCCCGTTTCGGCCGGGATACAGACTGCTAGTGTATTCGAATCCGGATCCACTATCGTTGATCAGCGTGATCAGGAAACCCAGGCTTGGTACCGCGTCCAGCAGATTCTCCATCAGCTGAGCGTAGTGCCATCGAACTACCGGGTGCGCGAGTGTCAGCGTATAGCGTGGCCGATACGCGCGGAAGGGATGGTCCACGCGGGCTCCGCGCAGGTGCGGGTAGCGTGCCAGCAGCGACTCGGGCACCGACCGCGGATTTGTAACGCGCATCCCTGGCGTGAGTCCGTACTTCACTGCCAACGCGGCCTGGTCCTGGAGGAAGCGCAGGTTTGACTTGAGATATTCGGCCGGATACGTACCGGCGTTCAGCGGCGTGTCGACAAACTGGTCCAGGTCGGGCGAGTAGTGGTAGAACCGATGGTAGATCTCACCCGGCGGGCCCGTTTCCAGCGCATACGGTTGCGGCAGCGCGTTGACCACGACATGCGTGCACCCTATTCGGGCCAGTTCACGCATACTGGCTTCAGCGTCATAGTCGCGGCAGAACCTTCTGCGGTGGCCGAAGAATCCGTCCTCTCCTACGATCCAGTGGTCTTTGCTGGTCACGACAGCGGGGCGCTCATTTGTTCGTCGAAGAAAAAGTACGGCACTGGGGTAGTCGATTTCACGGTCGTGACACCGCTTCGGTTGGCTTTGCGAATTACGGCATGAAGCAATCTGCCAACAATAGTATCGTCAAATGCACTTTCTCAGATTTCTTGCCGTCGTCTGTTGTTGCGCCGGACTTGTGCCAGTCGCGGCAACAGCCCAGCTCACCGCGGTCGCTGATACCATCGTCGTTGGCATTAACGACACCGTTGAACTCGCCGTGACGGCTAACGATACGTCGGCAGTCGGCGAGATCACATTCGTGAGCCTCGATACCGGGCTGACGAGCGGAACGGCGACCACAAACGACTCGCTTGGGACAATCACGTATGTCGCGCCGCAGGACGTTGAAGGCGATGACATGATCGGGTACGAGATTACGGATGACTCTGGTGCTACTTCAGCGGCAACTGTTCTTATCCGCTTGCTGCCGGGCTTTTCAGTCGACCACCATACAATCGCGCTGTACAAGAACGAAGACGACAGTACCTCCTCGTTCCGGGATGTGAGTAACAATCGTCTACATGGCACCGCCTTCGGGACGACACTTGAAGCAGGGCCACTCGGCGCGATGCGTTGTTTTGACGGTTTGGACGACTGGGCACGGATGAACGCCGTTAAGGACGCCGTTAGCGGATTGTCATCCTTGAGCATCGAGTTTGTTGCGAAAGCCGGGCCCGACGGCGGATATCCGGGATTGGTCAACCACTCAAGAAGCGGCGGGTGGGTCCTGATCCCAGCGAAGTTCTCTACCGTCTTCTCGATGAAGCTCACGAGTACAGGCAATACTTGGCTGGGAGGCTCCTGGCAGTCGGCAGCTCATGAGGAGGCCGCCGATTCGGTATGGCATTACGTCGCCATGACATGGGGTAACGATGACGCGTTGCGCGTCTACCAGAATGGGGTTGAGATAGGTGTGCGATCGGGCGGCGGCGCCGTGAGCCCACAAGACAACTCGAATGCCAACCTTGCGCTCGAGGAACCCTCGTCCACATACTTGTCCGGTTGTGCCGACGAGATTCGCTTTTCAGGCACACGATTCAGTGCGGAAGACATAGCGCTGTCGTGGAGTCGCATTCGCGAGAGTCTTGGTCAGCCATCGCTTGTGGCTACGGCGCACTTGACCGACGTCGACCGTGATCCCGAATTCTCGCTATACCCTAATCCGTTTCGCGAACAACTCACAATTCGGGGAAACGAGACTTCAGGGGTGCATCGCGACGCGCGCTTACTCGTCTCCATGTTCGACATCACGGGCCGACGCGTACTCCGGGTCGCGACGAATTCGGCAGCGAGCGAAGTTGAGCTCCCTGTATCCACCCTCAACCGCGGTACGTACTTCGTTCAAATTCGCGCCGAAGGTGACGTACTTCCGCTGTACCGCGGCGTTGTTGTGCGCCAATAGCGAATCAGTCGGTAGTTAGTTGGCGCCGACGTACACCGCGCGTTGCGTAACCGAATGACCATTCTCTGAGCGGGCGACAATGAAGTACGTACCGGCGCTCAGGCCCGATCCGTCGAGTGTCAGTTCGATTGATCGTCGGCTCTGTTCCGAATTTCCGCGGTACATCTCTCGCACGCGTCGACCGAGTACGTCAAACACCTCGACGGTGTGCACACCATCTGATGCCTCAACCTGGGCATCGTGGTGGCGGCGCGCTGAAAAGGTGAAGGTCGCGGATTCCTTGAACGGGTTTGGGTAGGGCAACGTCAACCGGATTGGCGCTACGTCGGGGATGAAGAGGTTGACGATCGGACTGTATTCAAAGCTGCCGTCGGTGTCTATCATCCGAAGCCTGAATCGATAGTCGCCCGGCTCGAGAACGTCGGTTGCGAGACTGTAGGTGGTCTCGGTCGACTCACCGCCGCGCGCGGGCTCGAATCCGAGAACGGTCCAGCTGTTCAGGGCTTCGCCGTGAAGCTGCTGCTGTACCTCGAAGCCCGAGACGTCCTGCTCCGAGGCGGTGCGCCAGCGGAGAATCGCAGATCCATCATGTACGACGGTGTGGAAGTCCACCAGCTCGACCGGGAGCGTGGGTGTGCCCGCTACCACAAAGCTTGAGATCCGGTTGCCGGCGGCAACGGTCTCGAGGCCAGTCCCATCGAGGGCAGATCTCTGGATGTCGTTTGAAAACGCGAGGTGCCAGTAGATGAAGTTGTCAGTGACGGAAACAAAGAATGGCGACTCGAGACCGGTATGGATGTCGGTGACGACAAAAGGTCCATTGGCCGGGATACTCCGCACTTTGTCTGTAATCGTCCAGTAGAGGAGTCCGCCGCGTGCCGCGAGGTCACGAGCGAAGCTGCTTTCGGTCACGAGTGTCCCGGCTCCTGTGCCGTCGAGATTGGCGCGTCCAATCTGCGTCTGGTTTATCCAGTAGATGTATCCGGCCGCACCATCTACGGCGACCTCGGTCAGGAAAGTGAGACCGCTGACAAGGGTCTCCACGTTGCCTCCGTCGGGGTCGGAGCGCATGATGTTTGAGGACGCCGACCAGTACAGTTTGTCGGTTGCGGTGTCAAATGCCAGCGACGTTGCCGCGATTGCCGTCGCGATTGTGTCGACACTTGTGCCGTCAAAGTTACCCCGGATGAGTTCGCCGGTCTGCTTCAGCCAATACACCTTACTCCGGCTTTCGTCGACGGCAATTTCCGCGGTCAGGCCGAAGGGAATGGAAAGAGAGATCTCACCGGTTCCGTCGAGGTTCATCCGTTTCATTCGCCCGTCCATGAGTCCGCTGAAAAAGATGTGCCCATTCGCCAGATCGAGTGCAAGGTCTCCGGCGGGTGAGAAGCCCTTTATGGTCGTAGCCGATGAGCCATCCAGGTTCGCCGTGCGGATGTCAAGCGTGGCCGCGTCGCTCCAGTAGATCTTGCTCGCCCCGGCGTCAACGGCGAGCGCGGTCGGACCTGAGGCCACGGTTACGATCGTCTCAACGCTCGTGCCATCCAGGTTTGCGCGGCGGATGGCGTCATTGGTCGCGTCGCTCCAGTACACCTTGCCGCCCGACAGTTCCAGCGTGATGTTCAGCAACGCACCGGTGCTCGTGTGGATGGTCTCTATTGACGAACCATCAAGATTCGCACGTTTAATATCCGTTCCCGTGGTGTGGAAGTCGGCCCAGTACACCTTACCGGCCGTTTCATCGAGAGCGATGTCGCCAGGACCCGGCAACCCCGACAATACTGTCGCGATGCCTGTCCCATTCGGATTGCCTTTTTGGATGCTGCCCGCGGGGCCCGTTGTCCACCACAGCATCCCAGTAGCGTTCTCGAACGCAAGCCCGGTGGCGCCTAGCCCGGTGAGGGGGAGAGTTTCGAGGCTTGTGCCACCGAGTGTTGCCCGGTAGATCGCATTGGCACGGAAATCCGTCCAGTAGGCGTGTCCGCCGGTGAGATCAAGCGCTACCCCTGCTGGTATTCGGCCGTAGTCGATTACTTCCACCGCACCCGCGGGCAGCGCGGTGTTTGGCGAAGCGTGCAGCACGCGGAAGTTGTTCTCTGTCCAGAACAGTTCGTCGCCATTTTGCGCGTTCTTCGCGTTGGGAGAAAACTCCTCGTAGACCAAGGAGCAACTTGCCATGCAGCTCATGAATTCGTCTGGCGCAAGCGTGTCGCAGTAGTCAATAGCGTCATAGACGTCGTCGATGTCGGCACGGGCACACGAAAGCGCGAACTCCAATGTTGGTCCACCGAACCATATCGCAAAAAGTGCATCCACGATGGGGCAGCCGGGCGTTGAGGCTCCGAGAAATAGAATCAATGCGCCGCCAGATGCGAGCGTACGGAGGCGAGACGGACGTGGCTGTCGAGGCTCTTGCATGATCGGTCGGGTGCGGGTGAGCTTTCTTTTTACTAGAAGCCCGAGCTGCCCCCGATTTGCCTCATCCGGCTCTAGGCGCTGAGGATTGGCATCGTGATAACGACGCTTCCCACCTTGCCCCCCGTGTCGACATGTGCGTGTGCCTCAGCAATCTCCTCGAGCGGGTACACCCGGTCAATCACCGGTTTGTAAATGCCGTCAGCGGCAAGTTGCGCCAGCCTTCGGCAACGCTCAGCGCTGGATCCCGCGACCGTTGAGATGACTTGCTTACCGTTCTTCTTCGACCGAATTGGAGCGAGAACCATGTCGGAGAGTCCGCCCAGCACAACCAACAGGCGTCCGGTATCTGACAGCGAGTCCTTGGCGCGATGCCACGGTGCTGTCCCGGCCGTGTCTGCGATCAGGTCGTACTTCTCGCCGTTCTGCGAGAAGTCTTCGGAAGTGTAGTCGACTACATGGTCGGCACCGAGCTCGCTCACGAGGTCGACATTGCGCGTACTGCAAACAGCTGTTACCTCGGCGCCGAAATGCTTTGCAATCTGCACGAGTGCGGTTCCGGTGGTGCCTGACGCGCCGTTGATGAGGACGCGCTGCCCGGGCTGAATGTCTCCGTGCTTTTGCAGAAAGTCGAGGGCAACCGTTCCACCGAAGCAGAGTGCGGCGGCTTCTTCGAAGCTCAGGTTGTCAGGAATGCCCGCGATCGGCGCGTCCTCATCGAGGACGATGTACTCTGCGTGAGCACCCATGCCGGTCCCGCGGTCGGCAAATACCTTGTCGCCGACGTCAAAAGTTATGACGTCTTTGCCAACGGATTCGACGATGCCCGAGAGCTCCGTGCCGAGAATTGGTTGGCGCGGTCGGAATAGCCCGAAGATCAACCGGCCGGCGAAGCCCATGCCGCGCGGGACCTCAAGCGACCTCGCACGCCAGTCGCCGGAGCTGACGGTAGACGCGTGTACGCGTACACGGATCTGATTGTCACCCGGGTTCGGGGTCTCGACTTCTTCGACGCGGACAACCTCAGGTGGGCCGTATCGATGGTACACAGCAGCTTTCATTGAGACATGATAACGAACAGCGAAGGTCGTGTTGTGGAAGGCGTACGGCATGAGCGATAACGCGCGCGCCTGCTCGCGGCTGTCGTGGAAGCGTCGGCACATTCGATTGGGGCGGGTACTTCAACACGCAGTACTTCGCGGACCCGGAGGATAGTCTCATCGGCATCCTGATGAAACAGACTCGGGGTCCGAGCGCCGACGAAACGGGGTGGAAGTTCAGACTGCTGGTAGGACAGGCGGTGAACGACTAGTCGGCTCAGCGAACCCTGAATTCCATTTTTACGTGTGGGATTTGCGCAGCGATCTCGACCATCTGGGCGAACGCATGAGACTCGTCGTCACCCGAGCCTGTCCACTCCGCATCTTCCCGGTCTGTGCGTCCAAATAGGATCGCGATGCAGTGCGGAGTACCGACCTCGTTAACGACGTCGTGTACGCGCATTTCGAGCTCAACACCACGGCCGACGTCCATGCGGCCGGTAAGCAAGTTGAGTCTGACGTTGGAGACGTTGACCATCATGAATCCGGCGTCCTCGAGGCCGATTCTGATGGTGGAGAAGAAGTCTTCGGGTGACTCTTCCGAGAACAATCGTACTTCGACAGCGCCTGAGGGAATGTCGTAGTCCGTTGACATCTCAGAGGCGGCGCACCCAAGTGCAGACACTGACAGGACAGAGGCCAGGAGGAGGACTTCTCCTCGTGTGCGCAATTTTCGGCGATGTGTCATGGCGGCAACCGGCGGTTAAGTGCTCCCTCATGATACTCACCGCGCAATTTCGGCGCCCGAGCGCCCATTCGGCGCCTCTGCGCTCATTCGACGGGTGCACGCAAGAATGTGACGTCTCGTATCGTTATCCGTGTGAGGTGTACGTCATGCTTGCTCGCTTTATCACATCCATAGTACTCTGCGCTGCTGCGGTCGTCTCCTTGGTGTCGACGCCCGTATTAGCCCAGCATTTCCATGTAGGGTTCAACGCCGGATACGAATATGGTACGCCATTGCCACAGGTGGACGGCTTCGAAGCCTATGGCAAGGGTCGCACGAGTTTGTACGCGGTCGAAGCCTACGTCGCGATCCCAATCGGCATGCTGAGCGTTCGGCCAACGTATTCCTTTGGGGTTGCAGAACGCACCGGGGTTGTGAAGAACCTGGACGGTGACTATGTCCCCAACGGTTTTGCGTGGTCAACGCCGTCGTCGGCTGACACGCCCGGTGTACTTTACAGCGAGAACTACTATGACTTGAGTTCGGAAATCGATCTCGTTCAGCAGAGCGCCGGAGCCTACGTGATGCTCCCCCTGGGTGGCGGCCTCGAGGTGGGATCGGGCTACTTCGTTATCCAGAAGGACGCGACTGTCTACTCAGACGTGGTCTACGATCAGTACTACTTCGATGAGACCTCAAACGGACAGGACCACTTCAGCTACTGGGATACGTACCTCGATTCTGTCGAAATCCAGGAGAGTACGTCGATCTCGACGGCGATTCCGCTCGTGATCAGTTGGCAGAGCGGTGGCGGCGGCTACACCTCCGGCACGCAGCTTGCGATTTGGCGCACCGAGTTTGGGCGCTCGATCAGCCTGAAGTATTCAGTCGGTTTCGGATTGTAGTCGGCGGACTATTTCACGTACACGAGCGTCCGCGAG
>JANQRN010000250.1 GCA_028284545.1 Rhodothermales bacterium
CGCAGGCCGTGTAGGCGACAGCGTCTGTCCCTTCGCGCATCACCGACATTGCGAAGCCGAGTGCAGGCAGGAACTGTGCGCCGACCGACGACGACGTTGTCATAATGTTCTTCTCGCGCGACCCGAAGTGTTCGGGCATCTGGCGCCCGCCGGAGTTCGGCTCGTCAGCTTTCGCGAGATGCGAAAGCAACGTCTCACGTGAGGTGACGCCTAGCGAGAGGACGGTGCACAGGTCACGATAGTACGTCGCGAACCAGTCGTATCCCGGTCGCATGAAGAGGGAAACCGCTGCCTGAGCCGCTTCATGTCCTGCACTTCCAATGTGGAAGAAGCCTTTGCCCTGCTTTAGCAGGTTCATCATCTTGTCATCCAGACGGCGCGATAGCAGCATCGTCCGGTAGACCCGCATTAGCGTTTCCGGGTCAAAATCTGATACGCCCAACTCCACGACATGCAGGTCTCCGTCAATGGGAGATTCCGCCAGTTGAATCTGTTCGTCGTTCTCGGTCAGCAGGTCGTGGTCTTTCTTCGTCATACTTGCAGTGGGCAGCCTGGATGATCGGACTAGCGCGCGCCGAAAGAATAAAACGTACGCGGGGGCGCGAATCGTAAACGAACGCTCAAAAAGCCGAAATGTTTGCGGATCAGACGGCCTCGACGGGCTCTGCGACAGGCATTTCAGCGGCTGGAAGCGCAAACCAGAATCGGGTGCCAACTCCCAGCTGACTATCCACGAAGATCTGCTCCCCGTGTGCCTGAATGATCTGCTTCACGATGCTCAGACCAAGCCCTGTACCGCCACTTTTTCTCGATCTGTCGGGGTCCACCCTATAGAAACGTTCAAAAACGCGTTCCATGTGCTCGGGCGCCATACCCTTGCCGGTATCGCGCACCTCAATCCGAATCTTCCGGTCTGCCGAATCGGCACCGTTTGTCGAGGCATCGTCGATTTCTTCGGCCAGCGTGACTGTCACCGTTCCCGAGTCTGAGTAAGCGACTGCGTTTTCGATGAGGTTGATCACGACCTGTCGGATTCGATTGCGATCTGCATAAGCGAAAAAGACCGGATTATCGGCAACCAGCTCCAGCTTTTTCTCCTCAGCCTTCGGGCGAAGTACCTCGACGACGTCGTCGACGAGCCCCGTGAAGTTGAAGGTATCCGCGTGGATCAGGTCTTCGCGGTACTCCAGCTGCGCGATCTCGATCAGATCGTTGAAAAGCGTGCTCAGGCGCTGCAGATTGAGTATCGCCTTCTGCGCATAATGCTTTCGCTGCTCCTCGGGCAGGCTGGAGGTGGCGAGCGCCTCCAAGTACCCACCCACGGCGAAGATGGGGTTGCGTACTTCGTGGGATACGTTGCCGATGAACTCGTTCTGCACGCGCGCCATTCGCTGAAGCTCATCGATCTTCTCGCGAAAACCGTCTGACATCCGATTCAGGCTGTCGGCGAGATCGATGAACTCGGTGGCCTTGGAGTCCACGACTATCTCCTGGTCAAGCTCTCCTTCGCTGATCCTGCGCGCTGAGTTTCGGATGCGCTGCAGGGGAGAAACGACACGTTGCGACGCCATCCAACTCCCGAGAAGCGTCAGGAACAGCGCCATGATCATGCCCACGACGAGGGTCGTCTTCATGCGATTCACAAGCCCAAGCAACGGCGGGGTTCGTTGCCCGACCCTGATCACGAAACCGGTTTCCTCGCCGATCGTGTTCACGTAGTACACCGGTTCACCCAGGCTATTTGGGTGAACGACGATGTCGTCCTCGTTGATAAAGCTGGTCTTCATTTCGGGCTCGAACGAGACCAGCTTTCCAACAGCAAACTTGTCTCCCTCAGCGTCCCAGAGCACAGAGTCCTCGAACGCCACGGTGATGCGCATATCAGCGTAGCGCGCGATGTTTCGGATGACGAGGCCGCGCACGTCGGATGTAGCGGCGCGATCAACCTGGAACGCTATCCGTTTGGTCTGTTCGGTGAGGGTCGTGTTCAGCGCCTGATTGATCTCGGCGCGCAAAACGAACAGGACGTAGGCGGTCACCGCGATGACGGCGAGACCGACGAACGAAACAAACGTGATCACCATCCACGTTTGGGTGGACGCCCGCGAAGGAACGAGCTTGCCCGAGAGACGACGGAGTAGACCGCTTATGGCCACGGCTTACGCCTCGGCCATGTCCTCCTGAACGAACCTGTACCCAACTCCGCGAACCGTCTGGATGTGCGCGGCGAACGGGCCAAGTTTTTCGCGGAGGTTCTTGATGTGCGCGTCGACCGTACGCTCGGTTACCATCATGGCATCTTTCCAGATGGTCTCGAGCAATTGCTGTCGCGTAAAGGCTTTGCGCGGGTGACGACACAGATAGCGCAGCAACTCGAACTCCGTTAGCGTGAGGCCGAGGTCTTTTCCGTCGAGCGAGGCCCGGTACTCATCCTCAAAGATCGTCAGGTCGTTCACCTGAAGCGTTCGACTTTCCTCGACGCCGCTTCGCCGCAGGATTGCCTTGACGTGCGCGAGGATCACCTGCGGTGATACCGGCTTCGTCAGGTAGGCATCGCCGCCTGCCATGAGACCGCGCACCTGATCCTCTTCCTCGATCTTGGCGCTGAGGAAAATGATCGGAATCGTTTCTGTCTCCACGCGCGAACGCAGACGACGACAGACCTCGTATCCATCCAGGCCCGGAAGCATGATGTCCAGGACGATCAAGTCGACGTCAGGGTTGGCCTTCGTGAGCGCTTCCTCACCGTCATAGGCCTTGTGAATCGTGAAGCCTTCCTGGCTGAGGAAGTGAGACACAATTTCTACTACATCCTCCTCGTCGTCGACGAGAAGAATGTTGATTTCCGAGGGGTCAGAGGTGATCGGCATTGGGTCGGTGGGTTAGCGAGGAAGCCTCAATATACCACATCCGGGTTGACATAATGACGCTCGACACGTGGCGAGATGCCCGTACAGACCTCGTAGGCGATCGTTTCAGCCCATGCCGCGACCGCACGTGCATCGGGGCCGCCGTCGCCAACCAATACCACCTCGTCCCCGACTCGAATCGTCGGCGCTTCCCGCACGCGGTCGGTTGGCCCGAGGTCGATCATGAACATGTCCATGCACACGTTTCCGACAATCGGGTAGTGATCGCCCGATTCCTCGTGGCCTACCCAGCCGCGATTTGACAAAAGCCGGGGCACTCCGTCTGCGTAGCCTGCTCCTACGGTCGCTATCCACCGATCGGTTGGTGCGTGCCATGTGTGACCGTACGACACGCCTGCTCCCTTCGGCACGGTCTTCACCTGAAGTATTCGCGAGACCACCTTCATCACGGGTTGCAGGGGAGGGTCCGGCGCGTTTTCCGTGTGCGCCACCCCGTACAGGCCGATGCCGATCCGGCTGAACGATTGCCCCTCGTATTCACAACGTAGTTCCGGGTGGTGAAGGAAACCGCCGGTGTTTAAGAGGTGCACCGCCGGCGCTGCGACTCCACACTCGGCCAGACAGCTTCGGAAGACTGCGACCTGCTCTCTCGTTTGATGATCCGGACGATTTGCAGAAAACGCCAGGTGCGTCCAGAAAGCTTTTGGATCGACACCAGATTTTCGAAGGATGTCGGCCATCGCGCCCACTTCGCCTGGTTGCAGGCCGACGCGAGCCATGCCGGTGTCGAACTTGATGTGGCCGCGGCGAAGCAGATCCGGGAACCCGGAGGATATCGACGCGAGCAAGTCCAGGTTCGTGATGCTGACGTCAAGTGAGAGCTCCTGAAAAGCCGGGAGCTGATCCGGAAGCGGCGGGGCGAAGACCAGAATGGGCTCGTCGATCTGGGCTCGCCGTAAGTGCTCGGCTTCGGCCAGAGTGGCCACCGCAAACGCTGTAGCGCCGACATCGCGAAGTGCGCGCGCACAGGCCGTAGCGCCGTGCCCGTAGGCATTGGCCTTAACGACGGCCATGAGGTCAAGACCTTCGGGCGACGCCGCCATGAATGCGGCGGCGTTGGCTTGCAGGCGGCCCAGGTCGATTAACGCGCGAGTGTTTGACACACCGAAAGTTAGGCATGGGATGTATCTTCGTGTAGAAATCTGATACAAATGGCCCAAACCCCAGACATACTACTGACCGGAGGCGTGCTGCTCCACGTTGCCGACGGCTCGACACAAAAAGCCGACGTGCTCATCCGCGACGGCAAGATCGCCGAGATGGGCGAAAACCTGCACGCGCCCGGGCTGCCCGAATACGATTGCTCGGGTCGCTACGTCAGCATCGGTTGGATGGACATGCATGTGCACCTTCGTGATCCCGGGCAGGAACACAAAGAGACAATTGCGACCGGTACCCAGGCTGCCTCCGCCGGTGGTTTTACGGCGGTTGCCTGCATGCCGAATACAGATCCGCCAATTCATACGCGCGACGTCGTCACGTACATCATCGAACAGGCGGAGGAGACTCCCGTCGACGTACATCCGATTGCCTGCGTGTCTCGCATGCGGGAAGGCAAGGAACTCTCGGAGATGGCGGATCTCGTAGCGGGCGGCGCGGTAGCCTTCAGTGACGACGGCTCGCCGGTCCAGGACAGCGGCCTGATGAGGCGCGCGCTCGAATACAGCGGGATGTTGGATCGGCCGATCATCAACCACATGGAGGATCTGACGCTTAACGCGCATGGCCACATGCACGAGGGCGCCGTCGCGACGCGGCTAGGTGTGCCGGGGATCCCCTCGTTGGCAGAGGAGGTGATGATTGCACGGGACGCCCTCATCGCAGAGTTCACCGGCGGTCACGTACACGTTGCACACATCTCCACCGCGCAC
>JANQRN010000251.1 GCA_028284545.1 Rhodothermales bacterium
ACGATAGCTTGCGAGGCGTCTACTCTGGCTTCTCGATCAAGCTCGACACAAACCTCGACCCCACCGTTGACGCTTACAACAAGGGCATCAACACTGAGCATGTCTGGCCGCAGTCGATGGGGGCTTCCAGCGGAAACGCGAAGTCAGACATGCATCACCTGTACCCGTCGCGGGTGAGCGTCAACTCGTCCAGAGGCAACTTGCCGTTCGACGAGGTCGTCGACGCGGGTGCGGATCGTTGGTTCTGTGGTGAGCTCAGCCTTACGTCACAGCCGCCTCCGCCAACCGACCAGCACTGTGGGGAAGTCGACTTCGACGGTGACATCTTTGAGCCAGCTGACTCGATGAAGGGTGACGTCGCGCGCGCGATGTTCTATTTCTATACGGCGTACCGATCTGTTGCAAACGAGATCTTCTTTCAGCAACAGCTCTACCGACTGTCGGTCTGGCACGACATCGATCCACCCGAACCGTACGAGCTGGCTCGGACGTGGAGGATCGCTGCGTATCAGGAGGGGCTGCCAAACCCATTTATCATTGATGGAACACTTGTAGAACGCGCATTCTTTTCAACGCCCCTCCCGATCGAGCTTTCGGCGTTCCACGCCGTGCGCAACGGCGACGTCACGCGGGTTTCGTGGGACTACCTCTCGACCGACAATCTCACGGCCGTCGAGGTTCAGTCTTCGTCTGATGGAAGAGAGTTCCTGACCGTCCGCCGCGTTGACCTTAGAGCCGACCAACGTTACACGACCACGATTCCGACAGGTCCCGCGACCACGCACCTGCGGCTTGCGCACCACAAGACTGACGGTACAGTCGACTACTCAGCCGTAATCGAAATCGCGCCTGCATTCTTGCGTACCGAGCCGGTAGCTATCTCTGTGCCGTTTCCGAATCCGGCAGGTGAATCGGCTACGGTTTGGGTCTCTTCGGTCGAACCCGAGGTATCGCTCGAGGTTTACGACATCGCTGGACGCCGTCTCAGCTCGCGCAGCGTGTCCGTTGGTGAATCAGAGACCGCGAGGGTAGATCTGCAGCTCGCGCACCTTGCGTCCGGAACGTATACCGTCCTGGCCCGCACCGGTAGCGGAGTCGCAGTTCAGAGGCTGACGATCACCCGTTAGCCCGGCCGTTTAAAACGCGAGGTAGCGCGAATACTTAAGCGTCACGCCGCGCGTCTCGACGTCACCGGCCAACACAGCGTCGGTTGCCGAGATCTGGTTAATCACGACGAAGAGACCGGTATTCGCATCCTGGAGCCAACCGAAACGAAGGTTGGCCGAGATATCATCCGACCTATCGTTGTACTGAACGAGCGTCTGCAGATAGATCCGTGGAGTAAACGAGTACGACAGTCTTGCGCGGAAGAGGTTTGTTGTGAAGTCACCACCGGGCAAACTGATGTCGTTTCTGCTCAACGAAAACTCAGAGGTGAATGTCTCACCGATTCTAAGGTCCAGTCCAACGCTATTCGAGGCCCGGTCGCCACCAAAGAACCCACCAAAGAAACCCCTCCAGTTGACACTCCACCAGTGACTCTCATTCGTAAACGCGACGAGTTGAGCCTCGCGATGATCATATGTGTCTGCGGGCACCATGACGCCGTCGCTGATCTCAAACTCCTCCCGGACGCCCTCGCGCCGGAAGTTGACCCCGGTATGGATTTCGTGGCCAGACCGCCATTCCCAGCGATTGTCGACATGCAGGTAGCCAGTCTCCTGAAAGCCATCGTCAACTCCCCAGAAAGCACGATATGTCGCGTGGGGCCGCAATTCGTGGAAGCCTAGAACGTTGCCCTAGACTCGGTAGCGATGAAAAACCGATAGCAGGAGTTTCCGGTATGCTGACCGCGAGAGAAACCCAACCTCTGGATTAAACGCTGACCCGATCTGGGTGAACCCGGCCGACAGCCGCCAGGCCTCTGAGTTGTAGAGGGCCGTCACGTAGCCAGCGAACTCGCTCTCTGACGCGTTAGGCGTAACACTACGCGCTGCGAACCCGGAGAACTGTGTGTACTCACCTACGCCGAGCCGACCGTCTACCGAAAACACTCTGTTGTAGTCGTCATCTGCAGCGAACTGACCGAAGCCGTTCCTGTTAGTGACGAGAAATCCGATGGCCGACCTGTTCGGGAGCTCTCGCTGCACACGAACCACGCTGAAGTTGTTCTGAGCGACCGAATCGGTACCCACCTCACGCGTCTGCATCGACAGCAGTCCGACCTGCGTTCCTGAAACGGTACCCGACAGGCGTGCGCCACCAAGGATTGGGACTTCAGTACCAGAGGAGGCGATCCCAATTCGTCGGCTGAAGAAGAGTTCGACCTCGCCGTCCTCCGCTACGGAGAAGAGACCGGCATTCTCAAGGAAGAAGGGTCGTTTTTCGGGGAAGAACAGTCGAAAGCGATCCAGGTTGATCTGTTGCTCATCAACTTCGACTTGAGCAAAGTCCGTATTCAGCGTCGCGTCGAGCGTGAGGCTAGGAGTGATTCCGTATTTGAGATCAACGCCTGCGTCGAAGGCTGCGTCAGTGTCGTAGCCGGGATCGACGAAATCACGCGACGCAACGGTGAGCGCGTATGGGACGATCGAGAAGTTTCGGATCACCGGCACCTGCAGTCCGTCGAGCGAGCCTGCAAGTGAAACACGGTTGAGGTTGTACTGCCGCGGCAGGCGCGTCCAGTACGCCGTTTCATTCTTGCGCCCGATGTTGCGCTGGAAATTGATACCCCATGCCTGGTCCCTGCCCTTGGGATATCGAAGTGTCCTAAACGGGATTGCAAACTCGGCGCTCCAACCTGCTTCCGAGGCAGACGCTACGACCTCCCACACGCCGTCCCAGTTGATATTGAACCCTGCGCCAGACCCGGCCTGCTGTCGCCCACCGCCAAATCCAACCTGCCCTTCTCGCGTGACCTGTGCATCGTACTGGATGCCGGCCGGATTGGTGCCGAAGACAAAACCGTTCTGGCCGTCGTCGTACGTATCCAGTATGAACCGAAAGCTATCGGTGTTGTCAAGCGAGGCGTCGCGTCGACTGTCAGAGGCTACCACCAGATCTGGGCGACCGTCGTAGCAGACTACTGAGACGTAGAGATAGACCTCGTCGAAGGCAATTCGAACCTCTGTTCGCTCGCTGGCGCCGACTCCCTCGAACGGCCGCGTCTGCCAGAACCCGGTGACCGGCTGGACATTCTCCCAGGCGGCGTCGTTGAGCACGTCACCGTCAAGCTCCGGCGGCACTTGAGTGCGGTACGCCGACACGTTCTTGGATCCCGACTCGCGAGCCGTGGTAGCACCGGACGCTGGTGGAGCAGACTGCCCGAACGCCGGCACCGTCCACAACAATGCTGCGACCAGACCAAGTAAGGCCGGGCGCGACATTCCCTTTCGTGACTCCAATCTCATTTTCCGGCCTCAACCGGGAGCCGCAGCGAGATCGCGATACTCCGCCGCCTTCCCGGACAGTCCCATTGCCGTGTACAGGTCCGCGAGATCATCCGCGACGCTCCGCGTATACTGGTTGTCAACTCCGCGATCGCGGACGAAGACGTTATAGGTGTCCAGCAGCAGGACCTCCGCCTCGTCATAGCGGCGTTGCGCAGCCAGCATGTCGGCAACTGACAAGAGGTGCTGCCTCGCAAAAACATAGTCCTTGCCAAAAGCGCTGGAGAAGATCGCCTCTCCCCGTCGAAAGTACGCCTCAGCGGCCCGATAGTCACCCCGCCGTGCCTCGTTTCGACCGGCAAACCGAAAGACACGCGCCAGCGTCGTGTGGTTTTCACCCAGCACTCGAGTACGCATCTCAAGATCCTTGCGGATCAGCTCTGCCGCCTCGTCATAGCGCCCGAGGCGACTCAGTACCTCACCGCGCGTACCGTACGCACCCGCCAGGTCGCGGTGTCCCTCTGGGAACAGTGCCTCGCTGAGGCGCACCGCTTCTGCCGTCGACTCCAGGGCACTCTCGGGAGCCTGTTTCTCAATCCGAGTCCAGTTCAACCGATTTAGCTGGGCAACGTAGTTACGATGTAGCCTGCCGTGAAGGCCCTCGATGACGGACAGCGCCCGCACAGCGATGCGCTCCGCTGCGTCGTACTCGCCCCGAGAAAACTGCATGTCGGCGACGTAGCCCATCACGAAAGCTGCGTGTTCCGGCTCCAGGTCTTCGATTTGTCCCTCCAGTCTGTGCCACACTGCCAGCATGGTGTCGGTCGCCGTCGCGGGTGCGACCTGATGCATCGATGACAGGAGATGCATACGTCCCATCAGTACCTCTGGCGCCTCCGACCCGATTCGCTGCGACTGAAAGTCCACGAACTCCTGCAGGTATTTCTCCGCCTCCTGGCGTCGGTTGAGGTAGTTATAGGTTGACCCCAGGACGAGCAGGTCCCCTGCCAATTCGTCCTCAGCGTCTGGCACCCCGCGACGCAGCGAGAGCGCCCTTTCCATCAGGTCAACGGCAGCCTCAGATTGCCCGAGCGCCTGGTAAGACACTCCCATCACACTGAACATCTCGGCTTGCAGCGCCGGCTGGTCTGCAAGCTCCCGCTCGGCTCGCTCGACCCCAAGATCAAGTACGTCACGAACCGTCACCGTTGCACCCGGGTCGAGCGTCGGGTTCGCCTTCTCGAACAGACCCACAACAAAGTCCGAGATTTCGCCCGACTTCTCGGCTTCAACGCGGGCTCGGTCACGCTCGTGCGTCAACTTGCGAGCCTGCACACTGCTGTAGGCAGCGAACATCACCAGCAACGCGGCCAGCGTCACAGCCATCGCCGTGACCAAACGGTTGCGGCGGACAAACTTGGTGAGGCGATAGGTCCGCGAATCGCGATGGGCACCGACCGGCCGCCCCTCGAGATACCCCTCAACGTCCTGCAGCAAAAGGTTTGCTGAGCCGTACCGGCGGCTCGGCTCCTTTCGGAGCGCCATGAGCACGATGTTGTCGAGATCACCCTTCAGGACCCGCCTGATGCGATCGTTAGGCACACCGGATTTCGCCGCAACGCGTGTGCTGGGGCGCTCGGGTACCGTTTCGCACACGAGACGCTCGATCTCACCCGGGGTGCGGCCACGCAAGTCGTACGGTCGCTCATCGCACATGAGCTCGTACAGCACGACGCCAAGCGAGTAAACATCGCTCGCTGTCGTAAGGGGCTCTCCCCGGATCTGCTCCGGGCTCGCGTAATCCGGCGTCAGCATCCGGAACTGCGTCTGTGTAACTGCGGCGGCGACGTCGGCGAGATTGGGGTTGATGATCTTCGCGATGCCGAAATCGAGCAACTTGACGTCGCCGCCCTTCGTCATCATGATGTTCTGCGGCTTGATATCGCGATGGATTATCAGATTCTGATGCGCGTATTGAACCGCAGAGCAAACGCTTTTGAACAGCTCCAGGCGATCGCGGATTGTGAGCTTGTTCCGCTCGCAGTACTTCGTGATCGGAAGGCCGTCGACGTACTCCATGGCGAAGTACGGCTGTCCGTCATCGGTTATTCCGCCGTCGAGAAGCTTGGCGATGTTCGTGTGGTTCAGCGACGCCAGCACCTGACGCTCCACGTCAAACCGACGCAGTACCTCGACCGAGCGCGTACCACGGCGAATTATCTTGAGCGCCACGTACTGCTTGAACGGCTCCCTTCTGACGGCCAGGTATACGTCTCCCATCCCCCCCTGGCCCAGGAAGCGCTCCACCTGGTACGGGCCGATCGAACGACCTATCAGCGTCTGAGGATCAGACGAGTACGCTTGCGGTGATTGCTGCTCAGCCGGCTTATCGGCGTCAGCGAGAAACTGCGCGCTGGCAACAGCCTCATGTGAGCGCAGCAGTCCGTCAACCGCCGCAAACAGATCTGCATCTCCTGCGCAGGCACGCGCAAGAAAATCCGTTCGCGCACTGCCCGAAAGGTCCTTGACCTCGTGGAACAGCGACTCCAGCTTGTCAAAATCGACGTCGCTCATTTGTCTGGATTCAGCTCCCGGTGCAACCAGGCGCGGGCTACCTGCCAGTCATTTGATACTGTGCCCTTCGATACGCCGAGCACTTCGGCCGTTTCGTCGATGGTTAATCCGGCGAAGTAGCGACACTCGATCATCTTGACCCACCGCGGTCGGTGCGCAGAGAGGCGTTCCAACGCATCGTCAAGCTCTAGCAATTCCTCCATCGTAAGCCCCGTGGAGGCACCCGAGGCAAACTCGAATTCCGCGTCATCCTCGCCGGGACCCACAAGCGTGACGCGGTCACCACTTCGCTTGTCGGCAGACTTCGCGCGCGCGCGATCAATCAGGACACGGCGCATCGTCCCTGCGACCGCACCAAAGAAGTGGGCGCGGCCGCGCCAATCAACATCCTGATACCTGACCATCCGGATGTAGGCCTCGTGGACGAGTCCGGTCGGGTTGAGCGTCTGTGCCGAATGCTGATCTCTGAGCCGCGCATTTGCGATCTGCTTCAGCTCAGGGTAGACGCGCGCCAGCAAGCGATCGAACGCGACGCGGTTACCGTCGCCAAGCTCCTTCAGCAGGTGGGTGACATCCTCCTGGGTCATAGGTGGCCTCTTGCCCGTTGCGCTAAGCCTCAAAGTAACGACTTCGGGCGAAATCCGAGACGGGTTGGGTGATTCAGGCGGGAGGTGCGTCTTGGTTCAGAGACACGAAAAGCACTCAACCTGATCCTCGAAGCAAAGAAGTACCCCGACAGGCAACAGTCAATGAACTCCGAGATGACAACACCTCTCACCCCAGGCTCGCTCCGGACCGCCGACGTAACCGGTGCCGCCATGTCAATTGCGTGCCTGGCACACTGCATGGCGGCACCGATCGCCGCGGTAGTTCTTCCGACCCTCGGTGTGCACCTCGACCACATCTTGCCGCACGAGACCAAGCTTGCCGTTCACGGCCTCTTTGCCTTGCTCGCCATTCCTCTTGCGTTGCGGTCAGGCGCTTTTGCCGGTCGACAGGGGCGCGCGGACAAGAAATCAGGCGCCGACCGACTCCTGGGTATCGGTCTCTGCCTCATCGTCCTCGCGCTGCCCATCGAGATCTTCGATGAGGGTCTGCACACTACACTGACCGTCGCAGGAGCATCTCTACTCCTGCTCGGTCACTCTCGACTTATTCGATGCGCTCGGACTTCATTGTGCCGTTGAGCATCGTACCGGCCTCATCGGCGTACCGGGCGTAGAACCGGCCCATCATCATGTCGCCGTCCATATGCATTACGGCCGTCACGTTGTCGACCATTACATCTTCGCGAAGGGCGCTCGGGTATGAGCCGAACATCATAGCAATACTGTCACCACGCATCGAGACGGTCATTGGCACCGGCTCATCAAGGTGCGTGAACTTGACAGTCCAACCGTCAGCCGTTTCGTTCGCCTTGATGAGTGTCACGACGAGCGGTTCGTCTCCTTCTTCGGCATCCGCCGCATAAGACTCGCTCATCCAGTCGCCCGCATAGGCTGCGTATGGGCCGGCGTCGCTATCGCCTGCGTTCGTGGCTTCGTCAGCGTTGCCGCGACATCCCGCAAATACGAGCATCGCAGCCAACAGGATCAGGGGAGATCGCATAATTGACCTTTTTCTAATGGAGGGAGACAATATTTACGTAACCCTGCAGCAATAACCCAATAGTGGGCATGATCGGCCACGATACGCTATTTGCGAACCGGGGAGAGCGTAAGTTTGCATGGTCAACACGCAACAGTAACGGCTCCAGGATCAATAAATAGGTCGAGAAAAATGGATCTGACACGCGCAAGAGTCCTTATCACCGGAGGAGGAAGCGGCATAGGCCGAGCAACCGCCAAGGCACTGGTCGCCGCCGGGGCCTCGGTCGCGATTTGCGGGCGACGACGCGACAAGCTTGATGAAGCAGCTGAGGAGACAGGCGCAATCCCGTTGCAGGCCGATGTCAGCCAGGAGTCCGAAGTCCAACAGCTGGTCTCTGACGCTGTTGATGCTCTCGGAGGCTACAACACGCTGATCAACAATGCGGGTATGGGTACATTCGGCGCGCTCCTCGACCTGACCGTAAGTGATTTTCAACGGGTCTGGGAGACGAACGTGCTCGGCGCGATGCTGGTCGCTCGCGAATCGGCTCGTCACTTCGTTGGCCAGGAGACGGGCAACATCGTCAACATCTCTTCTACGGCTGGCAGAAAGGGATTTGCGGGCGGTACAGCTTACGTCGCGAGCAAGTTCGCGCTCACTGGAATGACCGAGTGCTGGCGCGCGGAACTCCGAAAAAGCAACGTTCGCGTCATGCAGGTCAACCCGAGCGAGGTGATAACAGACTTCTTTGCGGCAAACGGACTTCAGCAGCAGGCCGACCCGTCAAAGATCCACGCGGCAGACATAGCCCACGCGATTGTCAGCCTCCTGGAGATGAACAACCGAGCCTTCGTGACCGACACAACCGTTTGGGCGACAAACCCGTCGTCCTAGAACCGCGGACGCCCGAAGCCTCGGCCGCCACCGCCATTTGGCGAGAGGTTGTAGACAAACTTCAGCATCACGTATCGCCCGATCGAACGCACTTGCTCCTCCCGAATGAAGCCGGCTGAGTTCGTGTAGTTGATCCCGACGGACTGGTTGAGCAGGTCACGGGCCTGCACGACAATCTGCGCGCGGTTGTTCTGCAACACGGAGCGGGACACCTCTGCGTTCCAAAGCAGGACATCCTGCGCGTTGCCAAAAACCTCGCTTGAGTACAGCGTAGCGTCCAGCTCGGTCGAGAAGCGCCAGGCCGGCGTCGGCGTATAAGCAACCTCACCGAATACGGTCTTGTTCACGTACGACTGATCGAGCTCATCGTTCAGCGAGTATCGGTTGAGATTGAAGTTCAGCGACCCTCCGGCCGTGATGTCAATCTTCTCCTTGTTCCGGTTTCCGAGGGAGAGCTTGACTATGTCCCTGAGTGTCTCGGTATCGTTCTCGTTGGCGTTCACGAATTCAGTACTTCTTCCGTAGGTGACATCGTTCGTGAGGTTGAACTGCACCCCGAGAGCACGAATCGGCGTTCCAAACGACTGCGTGCCACCGACTGACCAGTCGCCGTCGACGTTCACCGGTGTGATCGTTTGCACGAAGTTCTCGTCGATCTCCCGTGCGCGCACGATTTGATTCAGCGTATAGCTCGTGCGAAGCGACGCGAAGAAGCTCATAAAAGTAAACTGATCAAACCATCGAAAGTCACCGCGAAGTGAATGTGAGTATTCAGGATTCAAGTCGGGGTTGCCGACAAAAACCTGGAGGGGATTAGTATTGTCAACGATGGGCTGCAACTCCTGAATCGAGGGCTCGCGCGTGCTCGCTGAATATCGGGCGAACAGCGTGCGGCCTCGCCCGAGGTCTCCCCGGAACGTCGCGAAGGGTAGCAGATGTACGTACGAGTTCTCGATCGGAACCCCGAAGTCGCGCAACTCGCCGTTAAGGTTGGATTGCTGCACCGACATTCCGATGGAAGTATTGGTGTCCTCCCCGTCCCATCGCAGTAGCGCCCGCGCCCGATTGTATGAGTAGGTACGATCGTAGCCGGAGCTAAGCGAATCGTTGATCACCAATCCGCCCCCGATACGATCCCAGACGCTCTGATCCTGATCTTCATACACTTGCCTGCGCTCGAGGCGAAGCTCAAGGAATTTGATTCCACCAAGAGGCTCGGTGTACGAAATGCGCCCCCGGACACCGACATTGCTGGAGATGTTCGACTGGAGCTGCGAGACCTCCTGGCTGGTGAGCAGGTTGCCAGACGTAAAGAACTCGGTCAAACTGTAGAAATCTGTCTCCGAATCTGTGTCGTTGAGGTTGGCATTGATATCAACGACAACGTTGCGCGGTGACGAACCGAACCGCTGCATGAAAGTAGTTGACAACGTCCCGCCGATTCGGTCTCCATTGCTGTCGTTCGTCGTGGAGCTCTGCGTAAGGTTGTCGCCGCCGACGACGTCGGTCAGGTTACTCTCCAATCCGTCAGTCGTGCTGGCCTGACCCCTGACGCGCATCCGAAGTGTGCTTTGTTCGCTGATGTCCTGCTCGACATCCAGGTTCAGTCTGTGGTTCCAGCTTGTCGACACGTCATTGCCCGCAAGCGTCGTCAGTGCCCCCGCGGTTTCACCCCTTCCACCAACGAGCTGCTCTTGCAACACGTCGCTGTCAACCAGATTGTCGGCGTAGTTCAGGAAATACGAGGACCGGATCTTTGTTCTGGGGCTGAAGTCGTGCGAAAGGTTGAGTCCGCCGGATGCGGTTGTCGACAGACCTCGCCCCCCTCTTACGTTCTGAAGCTGAGAGAACCCGCCTCCTCCACGCGCACCAGAAATCGCGATGATGTCGCCCGACGAGAACCCTGAGCCCTCAACGTCAGTGGCATTGCCGATTAGGGCAAGCTGCGTGGATGGGGAAAACCGGTTGATGTTTGCGCGGCCGTCATAGTGATTGTTGTCACCGTATGCGCCGCTCACGCTTCCGAAGTAGCCTTGTCGAAAGTCCTCTTTCAGCTCAAGGTTAATCGTCTTCTGCTCCTCGCCGTCGTCGACACCCGTGAACTCGGCCGCATCCGATTTCTTGTCAAACACTTCGACTTTCTGTACCGCTTCGGCCTGCAGGTTCTTGGTCGCAATCTTCGGGTCGTCTCCAAAGAACTCTTTACCGTCAACGAGTACCTTCTCGACCTCTTCCCCCTGCGCTACGATTGTCCCGTCCCGTTCGACTTCAATCCCCGGCAGCCGCTTCAGCAGTTCCTCCACAGTGGCGTAGGCCGCGACCTTGAATGCGGATGCGTCGTACACCACCGTGTCTGCCTTGACGACGATGGGGATCCGCTCTTCGGTGACGACCAGTTCGCCCAGCTCGGTAACTGCTTCGCCCATTACGATCATGCCCACATCAACGTCGGCGTCGGCAACAGTCACGGGCTGCGAGTTGGTCTCGTAACCAACAAAAGAGACCTGCACGATGAAATCCCCTGCCGGGACGCGTCGCAGTTGAAAGCCGCCCTCTTTTCGCGTAGTGCCAAAACTCACGAGTGTGGAATCACCAGCATTCATGATGACAACTGTCGCACCGCGGAGAGCAAGGCCCGCGTCGTCATGAACGATACCGGTGACATCGAAGCGCTGAGCGGCAACTTCCCGCGGCGCCATGAAGAGCGCGCCAAGCGCCACGACGAGATACAAACTGGTCTTGAGAGATCGCATGAACGTGTCCTATCCTCGACGTCTGACGTTGAATTTGCCCCTTCGGTTTTGTCGCATTTCCTGCATCTCCTTCCGCTTCTCTGCGACTATCTCGTCGAACTCTTCTCGGGAGACTTTGCGGCCCTCGGTTGGCGCAGCGATAATCTCCGGGTCAACAGGACGCAGCGAGACGTCTGTAGCCACGTAAGAGCGATTCCCGTTGTCGGTAGTCAGTACGAGGATGAGTCCCGGGAGTCCATAGTAATCTTCAGGCCCCGCCGGTACAGGAATCTCTGGTGTAAACCACGCCTCAACGAGGGTCGTGTCATTGACCATTGCGGTCGCCCGGTGTGCCTGGTACCCCAGGAACTCGCTTACGTCAGCGGTCAGCTTCCAGACAGGGCGCTCGGCACCCTCGACAAGGAAGACCCGATCGAGAAACTCGCGACGCTGAATCGCCAGATCGTTGTCGAAGTCGATAAACGTGGCGTTGTTTTCCCGATCGCGAAAGGCCCGGAATCTCCTGTTGCGCCGGTCGTTCGGGGCGACCGTCGGCGTTTCGGGCTCGGCCTCAGGAGCAAGCTGGGACAGCGAGGCAGACTCGTTGAAGATGAGGACCACTGACGCGGAGCGCGTATCGTCGATCCGATCGGCGAACCGCTGCATCTGCGGTGGCAGGTTAATATCGAATTTTACCGTCTCGTCGTACACCACCGTACCGGCGAAGCCCGTGTCGGCCACTTTGCCGGATCCGGCGTCCTGTGATCTGGCCAGCGGAGTCCCTGCAATTGACAGCAGAAGGGTTGTGATTGCGATGCGGCGCGATAGAATCATGACAAACCGTGCGGAAGGGTATATACTGTAGCCGGCCGTTACGAAGAGGCCAGGCGGGTGTTTCGGACACTTCTTGACGCAAACTGGATGCCGATCCGCCCGATAGACGAATGAACAGCCGGGGACATTCCATGCGGGACCCAGAAAAACTGAAGCTGAAGGACGGCGTCATCTACAAGTCGCCCAAGTAGCCCGGACCGCCAAGGCGTCGCACCTCACCCCCGATTTGTGCGGCTCGGCGCCGCACGTAGCTAGATGGCGACGAGGCTGACCGATGTTTGGGGTTTGGCAGAACCGCCGCGAGCAGCACCGCTTCTCCCGTTCCAAGCTCGCTGGCCGACTTCCCGAAATGCGCCTGCGCGGCGTGACCTACGCCATAGATCCCCGGGCCGTACTCGATGACGTTGAGATAAAGCTCCAGAATCCGCTCTTTGGGCAAGAAGAATTCGAGCAACACCGTAAGCCACGCCTCCAGACCCTTGCGAAGTACACTTCGCCCAGACCACAGGTAGAGGTTCTTGGCGAGTTGCATCGTGATTGTGGAGGCGCCGCGGCGTGGGCCATCGCTGTCACCAAGTGCGTCAGATAACGCCTCCAAGTCGAATCCGAAGTGTGCCGGAAACTTCTGATCCTCCGAGGCAACAACGGCGATCTTCAAATCTGGAGAGATCTCCTCGTACCGCGTCCAGTGCTGCCGAAGCAGCCTCGACGACGCTGCGCCATCCTGGAGCACGAACGATGTCGTGTGTGGTTTCACCCACCTGAGCGGCAAGGTCAGGATGACACTCAGAAGCAGCCAGCTGCAGCACACCCAACCAGCGACGCGCAGAACACGCCTTGCCCTACTGTGACGCTTAGTACTGATGGAACGCCTGCGAAACAAACTGTAGTACATCTGGCAGGGATTCGCGCCAGTAGGTCCAGTTGTGCGCACCGTCGCGAACCCGATACTCGTGAGGCACACCGCGCTTCTTCAGCGCGATGTGGATTAGTGCGTTCCCCTCGAACAGGAAGTCGTCGTCTCCGCAATCGATGAACCACCGGACCGATTTGAGCTCATCGACCGGAAGGTTTCGCGCAAGTTCGACAGCGCTGTGTCGTTCATAGTACGCGGCGAGATCCGATTCAGTGGCCTCCGTGCCCGACCGGGCCAGTCGCTGCCTGAGAGCTTCCATCGATAGCGGTCCCGCGGATGCACTGAGCGGAGCCGCCGAGGAAAACAAATCGGGACGATGCATCGCGTACATGAACGCCCCACCCCCTCCCATCGACAGACCGCTCACCGCACGGTATCGTTTTTCAGACTTGATGCGGTACGCGTTCTCGACGTGGGGCATCAGTTCTTCGAAGAAGAAGTCCTCGTACCTCCACGACCCATCCGGTGAATTGAAGTAACCACGGACACCGGTGTTTGCATCCGGCATTATGATGACCATCGGGGTGGCACGCCCCTCCCTGATCGCAAGGTCAACGATGTGAAGCACCTCGCCAAACTGAATCCAACCTGTTTGATCGTCCCCGGCACCGTGCAAGAGGTACAAGACGGGATAGCTTCGTTCGGATGTCTCGTAGTCTGGCGGCAAGTACACGGCATATCTCCGGTCCATGCCCAGGATGTCGCTCGACATCGACACATTATCGATTACCCTCCCGGTTTGCGCGAGAAGTGGACATGTCAACACAAACGTGAGCACCAGAAGAAGGGCTAGGAATCGGAACGGCGGATGAACAAACATCGGGTTTGCCAGAATTATGGGGCCTGGGCGCTGGTATGAAACGAAAAAGGTACGGACTACGGCAAGATTCAAGTCCGCATCAAGGTGGACCGATCAAAAAGGTGTAACCCACCGAGGCCCATGAAGAAACTGGCAGCGCTGGCGCTCGCCGCATTCCTGTACGGATGCGACAGCGCCCCCTCCTTCGAAGACGGACAGCTCCTCGCTCACTGGAGCTTCAACGACGAAGTCACGGCCGACAACTCCGGCAACGGCACCGAGGTGTCGGCATTCGGCGCAATAAGCGACTCCGCTGGGGTCATTGGACGAGCCATCCAGCTCAACGGATCTGACTATCTGGTCGGCCGACTGGGCGACCGGTTCATGGATGACGAGCGCGCCGTTTCCTTTTGGTTCAAGAAAGCGGGCAACCAGATCACGAGCGACTACGAGTCACTCATGTGGCAGGCCGGCCCCGGTGCTTCAGGCCCGAGCTTCGTTGTTGACATAAGGGGGGCCACCGAACCCTTCGACATTCGCTTCAGCGTGATGACGATGTCAGACACGCTCGCATACGTTACTATTCCTGCCGCAGTGACGCCCGGGAGCTGGCACCATGTCACGGCCGTTGTCGATGAGGCACACCTGCGCCTGACCGTGGACCAGTCGGCGTCAGATCTGACGCTGATGACAGACGGAGTGCAAAAGTCAGAAGCCCCGATCTACTTCGGGCGTGTTGACGACGGTGGCAACAGTCCGCGATTCTTCAACGGGCACCTGGACGAGATTCGCTTATACCGCAAGACGCTCAGCCAACCAGACATAAACCTGCTCTTTGCCGAGGGCAACCGGTAAGCCGACTCGCCTATTCT
>JANQRN010000279.1 GCA_028284545.1 Rhodothermales bacterium
AGGTTGCGCCGCGGTACCAACTCCGAGAGCGCCTTCGCCTTGAGGGTGGACTTGGCGCAGCCGACAACTCCGACGGGAAATCCGTCAGCGCGGAGCTCGCTGTCACCGTCGGCGGCAACCGGGATCGCACGTGGAATCACTACTTCTCTCTGAGAGGAGCGGCCGCAAAAGGGCTGAGCCCAGGCGTGCTAGGGCCCAACCCGGACAACGAGCCTGCTCCACCCGACACGTTTTTCGGTCTGGTGAACCTGGGTACCACGGCGCGTGTCGCGCCGAACCAGAAACTCTTCTTCGAGGGCGGCTTCGGCTACATCTTTCCCGACGGAGAACCGGCCGGCGCGCTCGTCTTCTGGGGCGTAGGCCTGCAATTCACCGTTGGCGACTAAGTAGCGCGAACTACATGCGAACAACCTTCCGCACCACACGGCGTTCGCCAACCGACAGAACAACCAGATAGGTCCCCCTCGCGGCGGTGACACCATTCGCTGACGTGCCGTCCCATTGCGCGACATGCTCACCCGCTGACGCGTGGAAGTCGTCCACCAATCTGGCAACACGACGACCCATCACATCGAAGACATCGAGCCTGGCATGGCCGTCGGCGTCAATGGAGTATGGAATCTGAGTCGATGTGCCAAACGGATTCGGATACGCCGGCCCCAGAGACGCACCGTTGCCGGACTCCGCGACTGCAGGCAGACCATCGTCGGCCAGCGCCCGGCCCTCGACAACGGCAAACCCCGTTGGCGCGCTCTCGATCGAATTGCCCGTGACGGCGGTCGCAAAGTAGTAGTACGGATCTGATGCGATACCCGGTTTGTCCACGACCGAGGTATCACCTGTTACGGCAAGCAGATTCCTCGCGTCACCCATCACCGCCTGCGCGTCCGGCTCGGTCGCAGACCGAACGCGGTACAGAGCATACCTGCGCGCCGGCGCCTCGCCCGCACCGGCCTCAGGCGAATGGCCCCATGTGACGGTCACCTCGTCTGCATCTGTCCACTCGTACGCAATCGCTCCCGGAGCGGGCGGCAGCGATTGGTCCTTCCAATCCATCGACGGCGTGAGCGCCGGAAAGCGATATAGATCGGTTGCGAGCGAGTCTGAAAAACCCTTCGACGGGTACACGGTCAGGTTCCGGGCGCGGAAGAAAACGCTCCCCAGAATGCCCGCATGTCCGCGATTGAACCGAACCTGCCGCGGAACCTCGTTCGCCCCGAAGAGCGAGCCTGAAAACGTGTTCGCATCAGACCGGTACACCCCATGCCCCGGGTAGAGATGGCGCCCGTTCATCTGCCCCGCCCACCACGGCGCAAGCTTAGCATAGTCCTGCCCTCCCCCAAACGCCCAGTAGAGTTGCGGCACCAAGTAGTCGATCGTCTCGGCACCGAGCCACGCAAGCGCATCGCCGTAAATCACGTTGTAGGCATCGAGCCCGACGATGCCTGACGGCACACCGTTCTTCCAGATGCCAAACGGACTGATACCGAATTTCACCGATGGCTTTATGGCGTTGATGCTATCGGCGACCGCGGCAACAAAGATGTCGACATTGTCACGCCGCCAATCGCCTATGTCGGTGAAGCCCCTGTTGTGCGCAGCAAACGTCGCGGCGTCCTCGTTGGAAATCTGATTTGGAGGGTACGGATAGAAGAAGTCGTCGAAGTGGACTCCGTCGATGTCATACCGGCGAACGACATCCGCGATCACCCGCGTGACGTGATCTCGCGCCTCCGGCAGCCCGGGGTTGAGGATCTTGAAGCTACCAAACGTGAGCAGCCACTCAGGGTGGGTTACCGAGACGTGATCGGCGGAGTTCGTGTAACCAGACCCTCTGACCGCGCGGTACGGATTGAACCACGCGTGCAGTTCCATGCCGCGCGCGTGCGCCTCTTCAACCGCGAGTTCGAGCGGGTCGTAGTAAGGCTCTGATGGCGTCCCCTGCTCTCCGGAGAGCCAGTAGGACCACGGCTCCAGAGCGGACTCATACATCGCGTCGGCCTCAGACCTCACCTGGAAGAACACGGCGTTGATTCCGGAAGCCTTCAGTTCGTCCAGCATCGTGCGCAGGCTCGATATCTGGAACGACGAGTGTACTCCGCGACCTGGCCAGTCCAGGTTCAGCACAGTCGCGATCCAGGCTCCCCTGAACTCCTGTTTTGGCGTCTCCGGTGTCTGCGCAGCGGCCTGCGACCCGAACGCAGTGAGTAGGAGCAGGAAGGCAGCCAGCAGGCAGCCAGAAACGGGTGAGGGCACCCGGTCAACGGGTGCCCCCACAGTCGCAGTCAGTTTCACGTTGTTTTGGTCTACTTCAACAAGCAGTTTGATCTACTTCACAAGCAGCATCTTGCCACTCAGTCGCTGCCCGTCAACGACGAGGTGGTAGAAGTAAGTGCCCGAGGCCAGCCCGTCGGCATCAAACGTCGCTGAATAGGTGCCAGACTGCGTGAGGCCGTTCGCCAGCGTCGCGACGCGCCGACCCTGGATGTCAAAGACACCGAGGTCAACCGTGGCCGCGCGTTCGAGACTGAACTTCAGTGTTGTCGCGCCGCGGAACGGGTTCGGGTAGTTCGCCGTCAGCGTAACCCGGGACGGTACCTCGTCGTCCAGCCGTTCGATGCTCGATACGTCTGGGCCCTGAAGCGCGCGCACCGACGTGTTGCCGTTGGTATCCCATATCACGACGTACGCCAATCTGCCGTCGGGCGAGAACGAAATGCCACGCGCCTTCTCGTCGCCAACCGGGGCTGCCAGCGTGTACTTGAGACTATCGACAATCATCTCTGACGTCGGGTCCCACTCGTACCAGGTCAGGTACTGCTCTGGAGCGGCAAACGGAGGCTCGGGGTCAGCGCCTGCCGCCGGTGCGTTGCTGAGCCACATGCGCTGAGAAACTGGATGCCGCACGATGGCCTCTGAGACCATGCCTCTGAGGAGCGTATCGGCCGCGCCAAACGGTGAGAACTCATCGGGGCGCGAGTACCGGTACACAGCCTTGTTCGAATAGCCTGCCCAGTAGATCGTGTTGCCATCTGCGGAGACATCAAACGAACGCGAGAAACCGCGGCTTGAGTCGACAGCGTTTTCCTGGAACGTGAAGTCCGACGCATAGACCTGGATCGGCGCGCCCGGGACAACGTTGGCGACGAAGATGGTTCCGTTATCTGAAACGCCGGGAGCGCTCAGCGAACCACCAGCTACATTCGCCTTGCCCAAACCGTCGCCGTTCGTGTGGTCAATTCGATACAGGTCACCGCCGCCGGTCGCGACGAGGATATCTCCGTTATGATCGCGACGGAGCCCTCGAAGGTTACCGGTCAACGTATCAGTTGTACCGCCGACCGTGATAGTCCGAACGGGATCCATCGCCGAGGTGCCATCCGCGTTGTAGACGTGGAGCGTTCGCGTGAACACCGCGTTTCCATTGGCGTCCCTGATTGAGTCACCAGAGGTCGGATCCAGCCACGCCGTTGCCGCCCACGGTTGGAGCCACACTTTGCCTGCGCCGTCAACGGCGACCCCATGCATGGCGTCAACAAATGTTGTGTCGTCCGGGAATCCACCGAGGTCGGTCCAGGACTGTGCGCTGGCGACGAGCGGGAAGACTATGATGCCGGTGAATAGTAGTAACAGTTGCCGCATGTGTCACCTCTGTAGTGGGTAAGTGAATTATCAAGATAACAATGGAACCGGACCCGTCAATCTCTACCCGCCCGCTTGTTGACGCGTGTTGATTCGTACCAGATCTGGTTCCGTTTCGTCGGTTCGGCCTTGAACCATATATAGAAACGGATCAGCTCCCCATGCGAGCGATAACGCCTCGGGCAGCAGGACTCCCGTGTACAACACTTCGGCCGACCTGTCGGCGCGAACAACGACTACCGGGTCGTCACCATCTGTGCCCACGAAGAGATCGCCACTCGCGGCAACCGCGAGCGACAGCGCCTCTGATCCGTTGAAAGCGCTTACATCGAAATAGGTCTCGACGGCCCCGAGGTTGCCGCCGGCGTCGACGGGAAACCGGACAACCTGGCTCTGCCCGTTCGACGTCGCCGCCGCATACAGGAAGCCACCGTAGACCAGTAGGGCCTTTACGTCGCCGACAAACGCGAAGGTCGCCACTGACTCGTCCGGCGCTACGCGATATATGTTCTCGTTCGGGCCACCAACGAACATATTGCCCGACGGGTCGAAAGCCATCGTTCTGAGGACGGCTGAGTTGTCGGGAAGTACAACCCAGGTTTGCTGCGCGCCGCCCTCAGCAAAACGAAAGATGGCCCGGACACCACGGAC
>JANQRN010000008.1 GCA_028284545.1 Rhodothermales bacterium
CGAACCGGCGACTGGCGACGATGCAACAAGGTCGTTTGCCTCCGGAACCCTCCAGACTGTCGAAAACCCAGACACCATAGCAGACGGCGCCCGAACGCCGTCGCTGGGGAAAATCACGTTTCCGATCGTGATGGCGACCGTAGATCAGATGGTGACCGTGACCGACGACGAAATCAGAAGGGCGATGCGCTTCTTGCTGCAGCGGACGAAGCTGGTCGTTGAGCCGACGGGCGCACTGGCATTCGCAGCGCTTCAATCTGGAAAGGTCGACGGCGCCGGCCGACGGGTGGGAATCATGATCTCGGGAGGGAATCTCGACATCGACAACCTGAGTACCCTTCTACGGCCCGATGCCCCTCGTTGACCCCGCAATCGCCACCCTCCTCGACGCCGCCGCAGAGGAGTTTCAGCGGGAACTATATATAAGGTACGACCCGATATCGATTCCCCACGGGTTCGACGATCCGCGCGACCAGGAGATCATCGGGCTCTTTGCGGCCATCCTGGCGTGGGGCCGACGCGACACGATGCTCAGAAAACTGGAGGAGCTCTGCGACAGGATGTCGTACCGGCCGGCGCGCTTCGTGTCCGATTTCCGACCCGGAAGCCACGGTGCGGCCCTCAGCGGGTTCAAGCATCGCACGTTTCAGACCATCGACGCCCTGCACTTGTGCAACAACCTGGGCATCATCGTGCGGCGGGAGGGCTCGCTGGAGTCCTTGATCAGTCCGTCTCTCGCGGCATCGCTCCGCGACATCGGGCCGGCTATCGAGACGCTGTCGACGTCCATTCTAACGGCCGCACCTGAGACGCCCCATCGCCTTCGCAAGCACCTGGCACGCCCGTCGACCGGTGGCGCTTGCAAGCGACTCAGCATGTACTTCCGATGGATGGCACGTCCAGGGCCGTTTGACCTCGGAGCCTGGACGAAAGTTGACCCAAGCCTCCTTGTGTTGCCGCTCGACGTGCATAGCGCTCGGCAAGCTCGGCGATTCGGTCTGCTGTCGGCCGCGGCGAACAACTGGAAGAGCGCGCTTGCACTCACAAAAACATGCAGAACGCTACGAGCGCACGACCCGTGCGTGTACGACTTCGCGCTGTTTGGGCTCGGCGCTTACGACGTCCCCGAGGAACTTGCCGCAATGATTCCGCCCGCTTTCGCAACCGAACCAACCTCTCTGTAGTCCCGGTTCCAGTAAAGCAGCGGCGAACGATCACTCTTATTGAGGACCTCAACGACACGGCCGACGATCAGGGAGTGGTCCCCTGCCGGAAACACGTTTTGAAGCCGACAGCGCAACGTCAATGCGGTTCCCGCGATTATTATCAATCCGCTATCGTTTTCGGTGGTGGCGACATCTACGAACTGCTCGGCGCCGCTCAGGTTGGGAATCGCGAAACGCTCCGAAATCACCGACTGATCCTCCGCGAGCACGTGGACCAGAAACTCCTCCTCAAAGGGCAACACTTCGTGCATCTGCGCCGCGTGCGCAAGGTTGAACGACACGAGCGCGGGCTCGAGTGCGGTACTGGCCAGCGAACCTATTGTGATTCCTCGCGTGTTCTGGCCGCGACCGCAGGTCACCACGGACACCGGCGAAGGTACCCTTCGCATGCTCTCGCGCATCCCATCCGCACCGATGTCGCCGGTCATCCGCTGAATACGTCTTTGACGCGGCTGAAGAACGACCTTCTTTCCGGCTCCGATTCCACGTGAGGCTCGAAAGAGGGCGATCCGCGCATGGACTCAAAGGCCGACCTCTCTTCGGGCGTCAGTGTCGTCGGCGTCCAGACCTGAATGCGAACCATCTCGTCGCCGCGGCGCCCCGTATTCACATCGGGTAGCCCCTTGCCACGCATTCTCAGGAATCGGCCCGTTTGCGCTCCCGGGTCAACCTCGATCGTCGCCGTTCCCTCGAGGGTCGGGACGTCGATTTCGGTACCCAGAACGGCATCCGGGAGCGAGAGGTGAAGATCGTGATGAACGTCAAGTCCCTCGCGACGGAAGTGTTCATGCGGCAGCTCACGGATCTCTACTCGCAGATCACCAGCTCGCCCGCCTCTTAGCCCCGCGTTGCCGGCCCCGCGGAGTGACAGATAGTGGCCCTCGAGGACACCCGCGGGGACATTCACGGGTAGCGTTTCCTCGCCCTTGATCCGGCCCTCGCCGACGCAGTCAGTGCAGCGGTCTCGAATGATTTGACCTTCACCGTGGCAGGCCGGGCACGGCTGCACGCTTACGAACTGCCCGAATACTGAGCGCGCGACCTGACGCACCTCCCCGGCTCCACCGCAGGTAGTGCAGGTATTGAACGATCCCGAGCCACCTGCGGCACCACTGCCGTCGCAGGTCTCACACCCAACGTACTTCTTAACCTTGATCTTCTTCTCGACACCTTCGGATATCTCCTCCAGCGTAAGCGGCAATGTGATCCGCAGATCTCCGCCCGACCTCCCGGCGCCGCGCTGACGAGTCCCCGGCCTGCCACCGGCGCCCCCAAAAACATCGTCGAAGATCGACCCGCCACTGAAGATGTCGGAGAAGGCCGAGAAGATATCGTTGATGTCCTGAAAACCTCCTGCCCCGGCTCCGTTTCCGCGAACACCAGCGTGCCCAAACCGATCATAGCGCGCGCGCTTCTGATCATCAGACAACACCTCATACGCCTCAGCCGCTTCCTTGAATCGGGACTCCGCCTCAGCATCCCCCGGATTCCTGTCCGGGTGGTACTGCATCGCAAGCTTGCGATACGCCTTCTTGATATCCCCGGCCGCGGCGCCGCGGTCTACGCCTAGAATCTCGTAGTAGTCTCTCATTGAGCGACGACCACACGTGCGTGTCTGATAACGCGATCACCCATGCGGTAGCCCCGCTGAATCTCGTGCAGCACCGTTCCAGAGGCCGTGTCATCGCCGGCGGGCTGCTGCATTAGCGCTTCGTGCAGCGCTTCATCGAATGGCTCACCGACAGTCGCAATTACAGTGATGTTCAGCCGCTCAAGTTCGTCCATGAACTTCTTATGGACGAGCGCGACACCATCACGCAGGTTCTCGAACGCCTCCCCTCCGGGTGGTGCAGTCTCGTCGCCGGACTTTTCGATGGACTTGGTAGCCTCCAGAGACCGCTCGAGGTCATCGAGAATCCCGAGGAACGGTTCCACAATTGCGGCGCGAATCATCGCAGATTCCTGCACGCGGACCTGCTCAGTTCGACGCCTGTAGTTCTGCAACTCGGCGGCCGTGCGCAGCAGTTGCTCGCGAACGTACGTCAGCTCTTCTTCCACCGTCCGCTCAATGCCACCAGCGTTGCCACCGGAGTCTTCTGTGCCCCCCTGGTCGGCGGGAGCCTGAATGGTATCTGTCTCGGCGGAGTTGTTCTCAGCCCCCTCTGACACATCGACATTCGTGTCAGCACTGTCCTTCATCATCGATTCTTTTTGCGGTTATCGTTCGAGCCTACCATTCAAAATGGCAGCCATGCCCTCTACCAGTGAGACAACACGACCGTAATCCATGCGCGTCGGACCAATTACACCAATCGTGCCGACGTTGTCGCCAAGCTGATATCGGGCCGTGATTATCGAATAGCGTAGCGCGGTGGACTCTGCCTTGTACTCGGTTCCGATTCTTACGGAAGCTTCTCCCACGCCCGTCAGCTCTTCGAGGTCTTCGTCCTCCACGAGGCTCACAACAGAGTCTTTGTCTTCGATGAGCTCAATCAGCGCGCGAAGGTCGTCAGGCTCGCTGAACTCCGGCTGCGAAATGATGTTCTGCGTACCGCCCACCTTCACGCGATCAGCGTCTGAGGCGTCGCCGAAGAGTTGACCAGACTCCTTCAGGGTGAGCTGCACGATTCCGGTCACATCCTCGATGTCTCCGACGCGTTCCGCTCCCGTCTGCCTGATCTCCTCCATTGTGAGGCCGGCCAACCGTTCGTTCAGGAGCCGGACGATACCGTCCAGCCTATTTCGATCTACCGTCAGCTGGGATTGCAGCACGATTGTGCGCACAAGACCGGCGGCCACACTGATCACGAACAGGACGCGATCCGAAGAGAGCGGCACGATCTCAATCCGCTCCAATACCCCGGTCGACAGTTTTGGTGTCAAGACCACGCCGAGCAGGTTCGACAAACTACCCAGCACACGTGAGCTCTCAACAAGAAGGTGCTCGGCGTCACCCGCGATTCGCTCGAGCTCTTCGCGTAGCAGCCGCTTCTCGCGTGAGGAGAGCTCCTTCGAATCCATCAACTCGTCGACAAACGTTCGGTAGCCGAGATCGGTTGGGATGCGACCGGCCGAGGTGTAGGGGTGCTCGAGGTATCCGCTTTCCTCGAGGTCACTCATCGTGTTGCGGATGGAGGCGGCACTGAGTCCAAGCGGGAAGTGCTTCGCGAGGTACCGCGAGCCCACCGGGCCGGCCGTCTGCACGAAGCTCTGAACCACGACGCGCAGGATCTCTCGCTCCCGATCACTCAGCGAAGATCGTGAGACACCGGCAGCGCTCGATATGTGCTGACCGCTCTTGGTCACCAGATAGCGTGTTTTTCGATGACTGAGACGCCCGCATACGGCCTGCGGCTGCCGTTGGACGCGCAGCAGGGTGTAACTACTGTCGTCCGAGATGGTTCAGCGACGATTGTTCCAAACAGAAAACGGGGTACCCCGTGAAGGGTACCCCGTCCCGCCGAAGCGTCCATTCTCTGGTCCTACTGTATGCGCTCCAGCACTGTCTCGCGATTGTACGCTACCTCAACGCCGGCCTCGGTGTTGTACCGAATCTGGTCGGAGCGCTCAAGGTTGTAGCGCCAATCGTCTCCGCGATTTCGGTCAAAGCCGTAATCATCGTAAGCGTCGCTGATGACGTCACGGCCGTAGTCCCACAACCTGTCGTCGTCAGGAAGTAGCGATATCGGGACCAGTCCGTTGAAGGAGTATGGCGTGAACAGACGGCTGCGACGGATGCTCTTCACCTTGCCGCGCCGAAGATCAATCTTGCCTACATCAACGTCGTGCCCGTCGCGGTACGCGTTCAACAAGTAATCGTTGTAGTACGGCGTTGCCAGTACCTCAAACCCACGGTATCTGTCACCGACGATGTGGAGGTTCCGGTCAAACTCGATGAAACCGTCGGCGTGCACCGTCGCGCGGATCCGTGAGAAGCGCGAGGGTATCCGATCGATGTACCCGACGTAACGGTCGCCCTGGTAGATCTCGATGCCGTCGATCTCAATCTCGATCTCGGCGTACTGGTCATTTGCATGCAGTACACGCTGACGATACGTCGTGCGAACGTCGACCCGCTGCGACAGCCTGCGACCACCCCATCCGGCATTCACGTAGACGACCTGGCGGTAGCGGTATCTCGGCCGCCAATGCGAGCGGTACCGAATCTTCCACGGCCATCTTACGCCGACATACAGGTGTGAGGAGATGTGGATGCGCGAAGACGCGTAGTGGAAATGTCCCGGATGATGGTACTGCCGGCACCAGCCATACTCTGATCGGTGCGCGCGCCCATAGTGGTTCCGGTAGGTCGGCAGTGCCCGCGGCACGCGACGTGTACGGTCAGCTACGGCCGTGCGGCGACTACGATCGACACGGTCGCGCCGATTCCGCTCAGCCACACCAGAGTCCACCCGGCCATTCCGGCCAGCATCTCGAGAGGTCGCTCGCCTGCGATCGTCAGCGCCCGTGCGCGACGCCCGACCAGCCGATTTTGACGTCGTACGGCTGCCGCTTCGGCCAGCGGACTGTGACGTACGGCTACCACTACGGCCGGCGGACTGCGACGTACGGCTACCGCTCCGCCCGGCTGACTGTGAGCCTGTCCGGTTGCCTGTTCGGCCGGCAGACTTGGAAGCCGCGCGGCTACTGCTTCGGTCGGTCGACTTCGGCGTACTCCGGCTGCCAGTGCGTCCAGCAGACTGCGGCGCGCTGCGACTACCAGTGCGTCCCGCAGACTTGGAAGACTTGCTGTTGCCAGTGCGTCCAGCGGACTGCGACGTAGTTCGGCTACCAGAACGGCCGGTCGACTTCGCGCCAATTCGTTTGCCGCTGGTGTTCTCCTGCTTGACGCGACCCGAACCGGAGGAGCGTCCAGTTGAACTGCGACCTGACGATGTCGCCCTGCTCGTGCGCTTCGGGGACTTCGCCGGGGCTGCCTTGCGTCCAGCATCCGACCGCTTGGCCGTCCGCTCAGTTCGCTGTCCAGATCGACTGCGGCCTGACTGCGCCAAGACCTCTGGCGCAACGACGGCGAAGCCCAGAAGCAGAATGGCGGCGCCGAGAGCGTGGCGTCTCACCTTTTGTATGATCTGTTTCATTGTTCTCACCGTTTTGTGAATCAGTTTGAAGACGGCCGCGTCAATAGTATTCGCCCGGCTGCCTGGCTGGAGACAACGAAAAGTTGTGCCACCGCCTACTGATGGTGAAAAACAGCCTTCGGGAGCGCTCCAGGCCCTCTGTCGTACCTTCCAGGGCCATGCAGAGCCATCCAACCGTCTACAAATTAGGACGTTAGGTTCGTCTTCAGGCGCCTCCGCAGGCGTGCAACCGGGCGTCGTCGAACCGGTATGCAGGTACGTTTTCAACACTTTGGTTTCGCTTAATGCGCTTCTTCTCAACGCTGGCCGCAAGCACGCTGGGTGCCCTCCTGGCCATCCTCCTGTTCTTCTTCTTCGGCTTCCTGTTCATCTTGGCCCTGGCCGCCTCGTCAGATCCGACACCATCCGTTCGCAGCAACTCGGTCCTTGTGTTTGACCTCAGTGGATCGATCCCTGATCGGGTGACCGGCGACCCGATCGCTCAGGCCCTCGGGCTCGAGGCGCGATACGGTATGTGGGATGTGACTGAAGGTCTTCGAAAGGCGGCTGCTGACGACCGCATCGACGCCCTCTGGGTGAGGATGCGCGCAAGTGCAATCGCGTGGCCCGTCGCCAGCGAAATCAGACAAGCAATCGAACTCTTCCAGGAGTCGGGCAAGCCGGTGATCGCGTCAAGCGAGGATTTCCCGGTCACAGAGAACGCACTCTACATCGCAAGCGCGGCAGACAGCGTATTTGCTGGCCCCGGCACATTCGTGGAGTTCAACGGATTCTACATCCAGAGCGAGTTCTACAAAGGCTTGCTCGACAAGCTTGAGGTTGAGCCGCAGATTGTCCGCGCCGGCGATTTCAAAAGCGCAGTTGAGCCGTTTCAGCGAACGTCGCTCTCCGACGAGAATCGCGCGCAGCTCGAGGCGATCCTGGATACACAGGAGAAGTGGTTCGCCACCGCAATCGGGACGTCACGCGGAATGGAGCCCGAGCGCGTGCTCGACATAATGACGAATTTCGGACTGGGCACTACCGAGGAAGCAGTCGAAGTTGGACTGATCGACGACGTCCAGCACCACGATGAGACTATAGCCGTTCTGCGCGGCCTCACCGCGCGCGACGATGACGACGACCTCCGGACGGTGCGCATGGGAGACTACATTCGCGTGCCTGCCCGGCAGGCCGGGCTGCCATCGCCGGGCACTGACGAAATCGCGGTGATCCAGATGCAGGGTGCCATAGTGAGTGGCAGTGGTAGTGCGCCGGGAATGCTGACGCCGTCCTCCGTTCGTAATGCGCTACGCTCGGCGCGCGAGTCGGATCGGGTCAAGGCCGTCGTGCTTCGAATCAACTCTCCCGGCGGATCAGCAGCGGCGTCGGATGCGATTCTCGATGACATACGAGAGACAGCTGACGCCAAGCCGCTCTATGTATCCATGGGCAGCGTCGCCGCATCCGGAGGCTACTGGATCGCGATGGCAGCCGACACCATTGTCGCCGACCCTGTGACGATTACGGGCTCGATTGGCGTTTATAGCTTGTTTATGGATGTCGGTGACTTCTACTCCGACAAACTTGGAATCACGCACGATGTCCTGAGAACACATCCGCAGGCAGATATGCTGTCGGGGATGCGGCCATTCACGGCGCTTGAGCGTCGCCGAATGCAAGAATCTGTGGAGTCTACCTACCGCACCTTTGTCGGTCTCGTCTCGCAGAATCGGAACATGACCCCAGAACAAGTCGACGATATCGGCGGTGGCCGCGTCTGGTCGGGTGACGACGCAGTGGAAGTCGGACTCGTAGATGTGCTGGGAGGTCTTGGTGACACAATTGAGATGGCCGCCGGCCGTGTAGGCCTCGAACGCGACGACTATCGCGTGCGCATGTATCCTCGCCCCGCGACGTTTCTCGAGCGCCTGAACAGTTCGTTCTCGGTTCAGTTGTCAAGACTGAAGCGCGCGACTCCTTTGACAGCGATCGAACGCGACTTCCTTATGCGCGCAAGACAATTTGAGTCGCTGACCAGCGACATCGGCTCTGTCCAGGCGCGCTTCCCATTTGACGTCGTGATGCGCTAGACGATCAAATCAGCGACTCGCCTGTCATCTCTTCCGGCTGGTCAATGCCCAGCAAACGAAGTATCGTTGGGGCGACGTCGCCAAGCTTCCCGTCTGCGATCGGACCTTCAAAGCCTTTGGCTATGATCACGTGTGGTACGGGGACCGTTGTGTGCGCCGTATGCGGTGACCCGTCCGGGTTTCGCATCCTATCTGCGTTTCCATGGTCTGCGATGATCTGCACCGAGTAGCCGGAGGCGAGCGCAGACTTGACCACCGTCTCCAGACAGGCGTCCACCGCTTCGATAGCGCTCACGGCCGCTTCAAAATCACCCGTGTGGCCAACCATGTCCGGGTTGGCAAAGTTCAACACTACAAAGTCTGGCAAGTCATTCTCCAACGCCGAGGCGACCGCATCGGCAAGCGGTCGAGCGCTCATCTCAGGCTGAAGGTCATACGTCGCGACTTTCGGAGAAGGAACGAGGATCCGATCCTCACCCTCAAAAGGGTCTTCCCGGCCTCCCGAAAAGAAATACGTTACGTGCGGATACTTTTCCGTCTCCGCCGCCCTCAGCTGCGTGCGCCCCGTTGACGCGATGACCTCACCCAGAGTGTGCGTGAGGTTCACCTTGGGAAAAGCGACCGGGAAGTCAAAGGTCTGGTCGTAAGGCGTCATGGTGACAAAATGCAGGTTCTTCAAACGACCGCCGGTCCGTTCGAATCCGTGAAACGTGGAGTCGCAGAGCGCGCGCGAAATCTGCCGCGCTCGGTCGGCCCGGAAATTGAAAAAGATCACCACGTCATCGCTTCGGATCCGCGAAGACTCGTTCGACCCGACGACGATCGGATCGACGAACTCGTCGGTGACGCCCCGCTCGTAGCTAGCCTGTAGCGAGAAGACTGGATCATTGGTGCGCTCACCAACGCCGCGCACCAGCGCATCGTAGGCAAGGCGCGTGCGCTCCCAACGGTTGTCACGGTCCATCGCAAAGTAGCGGCCAACAATGGTGGCGACCTTCCCAACCCCGATTTCGCTCGAACGGTCCAGGAACTGCGTAACGTAGCGTGCACCTCCCTCGGGGTCCGTGTCCCGCCCGTCGGTGAACGCATGGACGTAGACACGATCAGACGGCAAACCCCGTCGCGCCGCGAGTTCCAGTAGCGCAAACACGTGCTCGAGATGAGAGTGCACGCCACCGTCAGAGAACAGGCCGATCAGGTGCAGCCCAGACTCGCGCTCTACCGCCTTCTCAACCGCCGAAACCAGGACCTCATTCTGATAGAAGTCTCCTTCTTCGATTGCCCGGTCGATCCGCGTGATGTCTTGATAGACGACGCGTCCAGCGCCGAGGTTCATGTGACCAACCTCAGAGTTGCCCATCTGGCCGTGCGGCAGACCAACGAACCGCCCCGAAGCCTCAAGCTGCCCATGCGGGTAGTGGGTAAAAAGGGAGTCGATGTACGGCTTGTCCGCTGCGTCAATTGCACTCACCGACGGATCTTCGGCAATCCCGAAGCCATCAAGAATGACGAGGATGTGGCGGGCGGAGGTAGAGTTCATTTCAAACGCGGTAGTCGCGGGGTCGCTTTGTGGTGGCGCCAGTCTTCGAGTTGAACACGTTCATTGAGCTGCAACGCGGACACGAAATCTGCGGCGTGCCGTAACGATCTGTGTGAACGTCTGGTTCGTCAAAGTAATGTCGGCGTGTTGCGCAGTAGTACTTCCCCCTTCGGGCGTCCAGGTCCTTTCGTGGGGCGGGTAATTTTTGTAGCTCCTGCCCGTATCGGCAGGCCGGTAAAACTCGACAGTCTACGCATCGCGGCCCGCGAGCCGTACATCGATATCGGCCGTGCAGGATCAGCAGATGGTGGGCCTCAGACCACTCCTCAACCGGAAGGAGTCGCTTCAGCTGCCGCTCAACCTTCAGCGGAGTGTTAGCGTTCCGCGTCAGGCCGATGCGGTTTGCGACTCGAAACACGTGCGTGTCGACCGGCAGCGCGTCGTCTGAGAAAGCAACGGACGCTACAACCTGCGCGGTCTTGCGACCGACGCCGGGAAGGGACATCAGCTCTTTTGTGCCCTGCGGGACAACGCCACCAAACTCGTCTACAACTCTCCGGGCGAGACCCGCCAGGTGTTTGGACTTGTTGTTGGGATACGAGATGGATCGAATAAACGGGAAGATCTCGTCGGGCTCGGCCTTTGCGAGCGCATAGACGTCCGGGTATGCCTCGAAGAGCGCGGGTGTGACCTTGTTGACGCGCTCATCGGTGCACTGTGCCGAAAGCACAACGGCTATGATGAGCTCGTAAGGATCTTGGTGGACGAGCTCAGTTTCCGGTTCGGGGATCTCGGTACGCAGCGCGCGTATTGTAATTGCAGCTCTCTCTTTCTGTGTCACAGTTGAAATTGCTTGTCCGAATCGCCTTTCCGAATCAATTGCCTGAATCGACTGCCCGGGTCGATTGCACGGGTCGATTGCATGGGTCGATTGCATGGGTCGATTGCACGGCGTGATTGCCCGAGCAATCTGAGGTGCCTCTCGACGGCCAGAAAGATACCAAACCTAACGTGAGCGCTACGGTATATTCGTCCGATGAACGCCCTCAATCCAGATCCCTGGCGCGTGTCGCGCAACGTCCTGTCCCTGACCCTTCTGTTGTGCATTGGCTTCGTGTCGCCAGCCAGCGCGCAGCTCCCAAGCCGCATCTCCGATTCCACGGCGGTGTCGATCATAACGGTCATGCCGGGCAACCCGGTCTACACGATGTTCGGGCATTCGGCGATCCGCTTCGCGAACCCGGAAAGCGGACTCGACGCTTCGTTTAACTACGGTACGTTCGATTTTGATAACACCTTCCCCTTTCGGTTCGCGTCAGGCAAACTGGATTACCGGCTCGACGTTACGCCGACTGAGCCGGCATTCCGTCACTACCGAGGTGAAGGCCGGACGATAGTCGAGCAGCACCTCACGATCACCCCGCAACAGGCGACGCGACTCTACGAACTCCTGCTTGTCAACTACAGACCGGAAAACCGGTACTACCGATACGATTTCTTCTTTGACAACTGCTCTACGCGGATCCGCGATATCCTGGAGGAGGCCACGTCGGTTACGATCGGCGACCAGGGACGCGTGAGCGAGGAGACGTTACGCGATTTGCTTACGCCATACATTCACGATCGGCCCGCGCTGGCCGCGCTGATGAACTCCGGGCTCGGCGTCGGAGCAGATCAATTGGCCACCGTACGAGACCGAGCCTTCTTGCCGGTCGAGCTCATGCATCAGCTGGAAGCCAGCGGCTTGGTTGCAACCGTTGATACGCTCTACGCGGCGGGACCGCGACCTGGCAATCGCGTCCCAGGCGCAGCCCTCGGACTGTGGGCGGTGGCGTTGTTGCTCGGCGTTGTCACGATCTTGCGCGCACGTAAGCGCCAGGCAAGATTGCGATGGATCGATGTAGTGCTATTCGGCGTCGTGGGACTTGCAGGTGCCGTGCTGACCTACCTCTGGTTCGGATCTGAGCACGTCGTGGCAAGGAAAAACCTGAACCTCATCTGGGCGCTTCCGACCCACGCGCTGATTGTCTTCGCGGTAGCAAAAAGGCACCTGCCTACCTGGACGCGCATCTACTTCGCGATCACGCTGCTACTTGCGTTCGTCCTGTTCTGCGGCCTGTCGTGGTGGACGCAGGGAATTCACGCGTTGGCTTTGCCGATTGCGACGATGATTGCCTTCCGGGCCGGCAGATGCCTGCTTTCCGCGACGACGAATCGTCCCGCCTGAAGTTAGACTCGTCTATTTGCGGAAGCTTATGAAGAGCGTGTGACGAACCTTGACCTTGCGTCCCTTGAACTCGCCCGGGATGAACTTGGCTTTCTGGATCGCCTCCATCGCCGCCTCGTTCGCGCCAAGCGGCAAGCCCTTCAACACTTTCAAGTCGCTTGGATTGCCCTGTTCGTCAACTACGAACTGGACGTACACGCGGCCTTCAACGCCAGCTCTGTAGGCCGCCTCTGGGTAGCGCACGGTTCCGTGCAAGGCTTCCAACCCGCCAACCAACTGCGGCGGCGAATCGACCACGAGATACACACCGTTCTCGATGATCGCCTCTTGCGCTTCCTGCTCGTACTGCGCTTCGATCAATCGCTCAATTTCAGCCAGTTTTCCGCTAACTCGCGTGTTGTTCGGATCGAGCACTGCAGCCTTTTCGTACATCTCCTTCGCGGCAAAAAACTCACCCGAGTTGAACAACTGGTCAGCTTCGGTAACAAGCTGCACTACACCCTCATCTATGAAGCTGACGGTGAGCTCCGACTCACGAGTTGGCCGCACCTCGACCGGTAACTCACGATTGCCGTACTGCTCGTTTCGGACACTGACGGTGTGCTCACCCGGCTCAATCTCGAAGCGGGAAAGCCCGGTGACAGCCCGACCCTTCAGCTCGCCATTGATGTAGACATCGCCTACCGGCTGGACGTTAACCACGATCGTACCGACGAGCGCCTCGAGCTTCGCGTGGAACGGCGTGACAATTCCAGCGGCGATGTTGATTTCTGTCTCGAATGTTTCGTGATTCGGACGTGTGAATCGAACGCTGTAGTCGCCACTGCGAAGGTCCTTGAGCGTAAGCGGCGTTTCGCCGGCGACCTCGTCGTCAATCCAGACGGTCGCACCTGACGGCTCCGAGGTCAGCGAAAACGCACCCCGGGTAGGCCGGGTGCTGCGCCGCGTTGCCGGTTCCTCCTGCTGCTGCCTTGGAGTTTCAAGCTGGGCCTGAGCAGTAGTCGGCGGGACTACTTCGGGATCGAGCTCACTGGCCAGCGCTTCCGGCTGTTCCTCGGCAGTCACCGTTGCCTCGTCGGCCTCGAGGCCGGCGAGGATGTGACCGCTGTCGTCTCCAGCAGTGCTGTTGAGCGCAAGTGAAAGCGCCGACGCACCGCGGATGCTCAAGATCGTGTCACTCTGGACGAACCCGTCCAGTTCAGTTGTCATGAGGTAGTCTCCCGGCGCAACGGCGACGCCTTCAAATGGCGTGATACCGACCAGCTCGTTATTCA
>JANQRN010000140.1 GCA_028284545.1 Rhodothermales bacterium
GTCCTCCTGGTTGGTGGCGTATCGCGAGATGTTCTGGGCGACTTCTCGTCGGTGGTCAACGACCCCGGGTACCTGAGTTTCTCAGAAGATGCCCCGTCATTTCGTGGTAATCTGAAGCTGCCGAAACGCGTCGAGGGGGTCTCGGTGGAGAACCGTCCACCTGCGCGCGTGCTCTTTGAGGACTACGTCAACCACGATACCCGGCTCCTCAATAGCGAGGCGGTGCAGCGAACAATTGAGGACTTTCAGGAAACCCATGCTGCGCACCTGACCGCGTATTGCGTGAAGGAGCTCGTCGAAGACTATGATGGGGACGTTCGCGATCCAGACTCGGGCGAGCCGACACCTGCGTTTCTGGCGATGACGGATGAGGCGGCCGAAGAATGTCGCAACGTTCCGAAGGCGATACTGGAGAAGTGGGAAGAGCGCAAGGACTATGCAGCGTATCGCTTCGTTGCCGAGCGACTCGCAGAGGCGCATCAAGTCGCTGGTAATCTGAACGCGGCCGGCGTTACCATCGATGAATTCAACGAAGACCTCCCCGACGTCACGTCCTTCAAGCGGTCGTTGTTTGACGCCCTCGAGGTCTCCGAGAGTCTCCGCCTGGACCACGCGGGGGTTACCAATCGGAGCCATGGGCTGCGCTCCCTTTTCAGCCTGCTTCGAAACTACATGCGCGAGCATCGGCTCCAGATCGGCCGACCGGAGGCAACCAACCTGCTCGTCCCGGAGTCTCGCGCCGAGCTTTATCCGAGACAACGATTCTTCTCGCCGGATCAACTCAACTCGTACGAGGGCGACCTCGCGCAGCTGGATCCACCTAACTCTGGATTCTGGCGCAAGCCGACATGGGACATCTCGTCATTCTCGATGACAGACTACAATCGCCTCGGCGTGTCGTCACTGCGTCATCACCGCGACAAGGATCAGTTTGAAACGATCGACGAGCAGGTCGAGGCAATCATTGACAAGACTGTGCCCATTCGGGTGGTGTACGAGCCCGATGAACTAAAGGGCCGTACGCCGAAGGTCACGGTGAAGCTTGACAACCAGAACTGGAAGCTGAAGTACGTAACCGACAAGCGCAGCACGAAGCGCCAGACGAGTCCGAGCAAGATCTATCAGAAGCGCTGGCTGGGGTCTGAGGTAAACGTCGAGCCGGTCGTCAACCACCTGGCGGCAGCCATTGGCTATACCGTTGATCCGACCTACTATCAGGAGCGCGTCCATCTCTACTTCAAGAACAAGGTCTACAAGGGCCCGGCGTCGGAGCGCGAAGCCCGCTTCCTGGACGCTCGTGCAGAGATGATCTCCGCACTTGCCAGCGTTTACCCCGACGCCAACGTAGCCTCGGCTTTTCAGAACATCCGCATCGACGAAGACGGACGGCGGTTTATCGAGGTACGTAGCGCAACCCTGGAGAAGAAGTCCGACGCGGCGTCAGATATCAATCTTGGCTATTTCGTTCGCGGCGGATATGGGAAGTCCTTCAAGCGTGAGTTCCGGGCCTTCGGGGTCTTCCTTGCCTGGATCAGTGACCCTGACATCAAAGACGCCAACGTCAAAGCCAAGCTGGTCCCCGTCGTCGAATCTGATGGTGGAGACGGGTACCGCCTGGTGTATTCGGCCAGTGACATGGGCGGCGCGCTCGGTGCGGGATTCCCGAACCTCCTGGGTAAAGACCTCGTGCGCGCGATCGGGCGCGACCTCCGGGGGCGCCCCGTCGCAGTCCACTTCACCTTTCGCAGCATATACCCCGCGCCTCTGTTGGCGTCAGCCTCGTTTGCCGATGCCCGGTGGATCGCCCGCATGATCGGCCAACTGAGCCGGGATCAGATCTTCGAGGCTTTTCAGTACGCCGGTTGTCCCGACGTTGTCGCGCGGTACTACACCGAAATCCTTTTGCGCCGACGCGATCAGCTGCTGGCTAGCCTGGGATTGATGGGAAAAGAGGTCGTCGGCGCGGATGGCCGGGTCCTGCGATTCGTGCCGCTGAGCCGCATTGAGAACCCGCGGCGCTTCCACGTTGAGGGGGAGGCGGACTACTTCCGTCGCGGGTTCCTGCGAGACCGGTCTCAGGCACTGTTCGATTCGTCGAAGACCTATTTCCCGCGTCACTGGGGCACCAAGTACCCGTGGGATCGGTAGCTCAAACGTCTGTAGGACAATCCCCCACACGCGTAGCGCGCACTGGCCCACACGGCCCTGTCAGCATACACGGCAGCACTGTAGTGCGGTAAGCGGGAAGATGCGGTCGTATCGCACCTTCAAGTTGCCCCGGATCCGCCGGTCCCGCTACCATGTCATCCACCACCGCTCAGAAATCCGTAACGATAGATGGCAACGAAGCTGCCGCACACGTTGCGCATCGCACCAATGAAGTAATTGCGATCTACCCCATCACGCCGGCGTCGCCGATGGGTGAGTTGGCCGACCTCTGGGCGAGTCACGGCGTGCCGAACATCTGGAACTCGGTACCGCGCATCGTCGAAATGCAATCTGAGGGCGGCGCTGCCGGCGCCGTCCACGGCGCCCTGCAGGCAGGCTCGCTGACAACGACGTTCACCGCGAGCCAGGGATTGCTGTTGATGATCCCGAACATGTACAAGATCGCGGGCGAACTTACGAGTACCGTTTTCCATATCGCCGCGCGCTCGATCGCGGGTCAGGCGCTGTCCATCTTTGGTGACCATTCGGATGTCATGGCAGCACGCGCCACGGGCTGGGGGATGCTGTTCGCCAACTCGATTCAGGAAATCGCCGACTTCGCCCTGATCTCCCAGACCGCAAGCCTCGAGTCGCGCGTACCGTTCCTCCACATCTTCGACGGGTTTCGCTCATCGCATGAGATTCAGAAGATCGAGCTACCGAGCGATGAGGTTATCCGCGAGATGATCAGCGACGAACTCGTTCGCGCCCACCGGGATCGCGCGCTGACGCCCGACGCACCGGTGCTACGGGGCACGGCGCAGAATCCGGATGTGTTCTTCCAGGCCCGGGAAGCGGCAAATCCGTTCTACCTGGCGACGCCAACGATCGTACAAAATGCGATGGATTCGTTTGCCGCATTGACCGGGCGTCAATACCACCTGTTCGACCACGTTGGTGCCCCAGACGCTGAGCGGGTGATCGTCCTGATGGGCTCAGGAGCTGAGACAGTGGAGGAAACTGTTCGCCACCTGAACAAGTCTGGCGAGAAGGTCGGCGTAATGAAAGTCAGGCTGTTCCGACCGTTCGCCGTCGACGCGTTCATCAACGCACTGCCCGAGTCGGTGAAGTCGGTGGCCGTCTTGGATCGCACAAAGGAACCAGGCAGCGCCGGGGAGCCGCTGTATCAGGACGTCGTCACCGCCCTCGTCGAGCGTGGTACAAACATGCCGCGCGTTGTTGGCGGGCGGTACGGACTCTCCTCGAAGGAGTTCACTCCGGGAATGGTCAAACGGGTTTTCGACGAGCTGTTGACTGACGCCCCGAAGAACCACTTCACCATCGGCATCACAGACGATGTGACGATGTCCAGTCTGCCCTGGGAAGAGGTCGACATCGAGTCGCCGGATGTCACCCGGGCGGTTTTCTGGGGACTTGGTTCCGATGGAACTGTCGGGGCGAACAAGAACTCGATAAAGATCATTGGCGAGGAGACGGACGGCTTCGCACAGGGCTATTTCGTGTACGATTCGAAGAAATCCGGGGCCAGAACGATCTCACACCTGCGCTTCGGACCGGAGCCGATCCGGAGTCCATACCTGATTCAAAAGGCTGACTTCGTGGGCGTGCATCAGTTCGGCTTCCTCGAGCGGTACAACACACTTGATCTTGCTGCCGAGGGTGCGACGCTACTGCTGAACAGTCCGGTGCCGGTTGACAAGGTCTGGGCGGCGCTCCCGATCAGCGTCCAAGAGCAGATCATCGAGAAACGTCTGCGCGTGTATGTCATCGACGCGTACGCGGTTGCACGCGAGAATCGCCTGGGCGGACGAATCAACACGATCATGCAGACGTGCTTTTTCGCACTAAGCGGCGTGCTACCACGAGACGAAGCGATCGACAAGATCAAGACGGCGATCCGGAAGACCTACGGAAAGCGCGGCGAGGTTATTGTCAACATGAACAACGCTGCAGTTGACGCCGCCTTGTCGCACATGCATGAGCTCGACGTACCCAGCACGGTCGTAGGCGATCGCAAGATGCGACCGCCGGTCTCGCACCGGGCACCACAGTTCGTTCAGGATGTGACTGCAACGATGATTGCGGGCGATGGGGACCAGCTTCCCGTGAGCATGCTTCCGGTAGACGGAACGTACCCAACCGCAACGGCGAAATGGGAGAAGCGCGGACTCTCAGCCGACGTGCCCGTTTGGGAGCCGGATATCTGCATCCAGTGTGGCAAGTGTGTCGTCGTGTGTCCGCACGCGGTCATTCGCGCCAAGGTCGCGGGCACCGCGGCGTTCGCGGATGCGCCAGGCGGCTTCAAGACGGCTGACCCCGCGTGGAGAGACTTCGAGGGCAGCCAGTACACGCTCCAGGTCTCGCCTGAAGACTGCACCGGTTGTAAGCTGTGCGTCGAGGTGTGCCCAGCGAAAGACAAGTCCAACGTGTCTCGGAAGGCACTGAACATGGCGCCGCTAGAACCCATCCTGACCTCGGCGCAAGCGGACTGGGACTTCTTCCTCGGGCTCCCCGAGCTAAAGCGCGCAGCCGGCGCCAACGGGCGGGGCGACACGGTATCAGGAGCCGGACTCGCCTACACGAGGCCGAAGGACATCCAACTGCTGGATCCGCTGTTTGAGTTCTCTGGGGCATGCTCCGGCTGCGGGGAGACGCCCTATTTGAGTCTCATGTCGCGGTTGTTTGGTGACCGGACCATCGTCGCCAACGCTACCGGATGCTCAAGCATCTACGGAGGCAACCTCCCAACGACACCGTGGGCGACGAACGCCGATGGACGCGGGCCCGCGTGGAGCAACTCGCTGTTCGAGGACAACGCCGAATTCGGACTCGGCATGCGTATCGCCATCGAAAAGCAGGCAGAGCAGGCAAGAGAGCTACTCAACGCCCGGCGCGAAGTCGTAGGTGACGATCTCGTGGATGCGCTTCTCGGTGCTGATCAGTCGAGCGAGCAGGGTATTGCCGATCAACGCCAACGGGTGGCGGAACTGAAGTCGCGCCTGGAGAACCAGGATGATCCGCAGAGCGCAGACCTGTTGAGCCTCGCCGACAAGCTGGTTGAGAAGATTGTCTGGATCGTCGGCGGCGACGGATGGGCCTACGACATTGGCTATGGCGGGCTCGACCACGTGCTGGCGTCCGGCAAGAACGTCAACGTGCTCGTGCTGGACACAGAGGTGTATTCAAATACCGGGGGCCAGTCGTCGAAAGCCACGGGCCTCGGTGCAGTCGCGAAGTTTGCCGCGGGCGGCAAACAGACCCCGAAGAAAGACCTCGGGTTGATTGCGATGGGGTATGGCTACGTGTACGTTGCGCAGATCGCAATGGGAGCAAACGACACCCAGACGATCAAGGCGCTCGAAGAGGCGGTTTCGTACGACGGCCCGTCGCTGATCATAGCGTACAGCCACTGCATCGCGCACGGCATCGACATGGCCAAGGGGCTTGAGCAGCAGGATCTCGCTGCGAAGAGTGGTTATTGGCCGTTGTATCGCTTTGATCCGCGTCGCATCGACGAAGGGAAGAACCCGCTGCAGCTCGATTCTCGCAAGCCGTCTGTACCGTTCCGCGAGTACGCGTACAACGAAAACCGGTACCGAATGCTGCGACAGACCCGACCTGAAGCAGCAGCGCAGTTTGCAGAGGAATCTCAGCGCCTGATCGACGAACGCTGGAAACGCTACAATGCGATGGCAGCTGCCCAACCCAACGGTCAGGAGGCACAGGGCCCGGCCAAGCCTACCCCGGGCTCGGCACCGCCGAAGATGCCGCCAAAGCCGTTGCCGCCATCATCCAAACTACCGCCGTCCAAACTGCCGCCAACGCCGGCAAAGAATGCATAGCGATATGGATCTCAAAACCAACTACCTCGGCTTCACGCTGAAGAACCCGCTGGTGCCTTCTGCCTCGCCGCTGTCGGAGAGCCTCGACAACATCCGGCGCCTGGAAGACGCCGGTGCGGCGGCGATCGTGATGCACTCATTGTTCGAGGAACAGCTCACCGACGAAGGCCACCGGCTCGACCACTACCTCGACTACGGTACCGAGAGCTTCGCGGAAGCACTGTCGTACTTCCCCCCGGCTGACCAGTACCACGTCGGGCCCGATCAGTATCTGAATCACATCCGGCTGGCAAAAGAGGCGGTCGACATTCCCGTTATCGCCAGCTTGAACGGCATTTCGAATGGCGGGTGGACGGAGTACTCGCGCCTGATCGAACACGCGGGTGCAGACGCGCTGGAACTCAACATCTACTACATCCCGACGAACCCAGACATGTCGGCCGTTGAGGTGGAGCAGCGCTACGTCGACATCGTCACGTCGATCCATCAGCAAGTCAATTTACCCCTGGCGGTGAAACTGGGGTCCCAGTTCAGCTCACCGGCCAACATGGCGCGCAAGCTCGCGGGCGCCGGCGCAGGAGCGCTGGTGCTGTTCAACCGCTTCTACCAGCCCGACCTGGATCTGCAAGCGTTGGAAGTCTCGCGGCACCTGGAACTCAGTTCAAGCAGCGAACTCCTGCTGCCCTTGCGATGGATTGCCATCCTGGACGGGCGCGTGGACCTCGACCTTGCGCTGACAACGGGCGTGCACAATCATGTCGACGTTCTCAAGGGACTCATGGCCGGCGCCAACGTAACGATGATGGCCTCTGAGCTGCTGAAGAACGGCATTTCGCGGCTGTCCGAGATTCTCAGAGACATCGTGGTATGGATGCAGGAGAACGGATACGAGTCAGTAGAACAGATGCAGGGCTCGATGAGCCAGCGGCACGTACGGGAGCCGAGTGCTTTCGAGCGCGCGAACTACATGAAGCTGCTGCAGGGCTGGCGACCCGATCCCGCGGGCGTGGTTCACGTACGCTGAGGCTTGCGTCGGGTGAGGGTTGAGGGTTGAGGGTTGAGGGTTGAGGGTTGAGGGTTGAGGGAAGGTATTTTTTGCTGCGACCCGATTGAACGAATCTGGCTAGCGGACGAAGACTTCCACGTCTCCTTCTTCCAGCTCCAGTTGAAACTCGGTTCGGGACCCGCGGCCATCAACTGGCGCCAGCGGTTCCGGGACGCGGAGTTGTCGCTCGCCCGCAGATGTCGCAACGATCATCGCCGCGTCACGGCTGGCGTACACGATGTCTGGCCGCGAGCTCCACAACGTCACGCCGCTTCGCCTTGCCAGCACACGAAGGAGCTCAGCCGGCAGCGGCGCACTACCGACGTACATAGAGCGGAATCCGTCGTAATCCCTGGCCGCAAAGGCGAGATCTGTGCTGTTGTCCGCCCAGTGGCCGAGAGCCTCTTCTGCTCCCGCCGTGACGACAAACCTGGGAGAGCGGTCAACGGAAACACCGAACGAGAGGTCAGCGGATTCTGCACCCGCAAGCTCCGAGATCTCCCTCGTGCATCGCACCATCATTGGACCCGGTGTCATCTGCTGCGCAAAGCGAAAACCGGTGAGCGCTTCCATCTGTGACTGACTAAAGCCGTCTGAACCGACAAAGCCCGGCGCATAGTACCACATCACCGTAGCGTCACTTCCGGCGAGCGCGGCTTTCAGCCTCATTACGTGGGAGGTGTCCATCCTGAATACGTTTAGCATCAGAATCAACTTGTACCGGGACGCGTCTTCCGCGGTCACATCAGCAACGTGGAGGAAATCCGCCGGCGCGCCCATGCGGTGAATTGCGCGCGATTGCGTGTTCAGAAACCAGTGGTTGAAGTGGTCACTGTATCTGATGCCGAACTGCGGCCACGGACGCTCGGCCTCCCAGTGTTGCGTCGTGGCGAACGTCCTGTCGTCGGCCACGACAAGTACTTCAGATACCGAGCCGAGTCGCATCGAAGTTCGACGTTCGCCAAGCTGCGCGAAGCGACGAAACTCTGCGATGATGGGCGGACTCGCGTACCAACCGTCAGGTGCCTGATTCAGCGGGCCGAAGTCGTACAGCCAACCTCCGACGCCGCGGACGAACATCTGCCCCAGGTCGCGACGGATGATGCGCAGCGTACCCTCTAAAGTGTCACTCCCCAGACCGCCGGCGCCGCCGATCACGTCGTGCGGACGGGCATCGAGGTACGAGCTGGGATCCATCTCCACCATGTACATCTTCCCGCGGCGGGTCACCGAATCAACAAGCATGCGGTAGCCGCCATCGCCGCCAACACCACGCGAGTGCCCATAGCGATTGCCGCCACCGTCGACCATCGTGACTGCCACGCCGTCATCGTTGGTGACGTTGCCCGGCTGATACGCGTATGGGCCAGCGATGTAGTCGACGTGCGGGTCGTCAAAGACTTTCAGCGAGGCGAGGTATCCGCCCTCCTGAATTCGCACTTGTTCAAGCAGGTAGCCGTAGTACACGCCGCACAGCATATCTCCCCCGGACGCTTCTTTGATCGCGCGCGGGAACCGCAACACGGCATCAGCAGAGGTCGCGTGGAAGCAATCGTAGAACGCGATGATATCTGCTTCCAGCTTCGGGTCACGGAGCAGGCCGTGCGTCGTTGCGATTCGACGTTCCCGCTCCGGGACCGGTCCGCACGCGGCCTGCATTGGTGCGCTGTAGTCGGGGATGAACCCGGGTCCAAAATAGTTCCACTCACCCGTGGCTCCCGTCGTGGGATGCAGACCAAGCACTCGGGTTCGCAGCGGTCCCGACCGGATGTGACGCACAAGATCGCGGACGGCCGCCTCGGTGTCGTCCAGCCAGCGTTCCGACGCAAACGAAGCCTCCCACACTTCCCTCCCGAGCCCAAAGTGGTGACCGCCTTCGCCTTCGGCGAGTCCCTGTTTCGACACGATATCGTGAAACCTGTCGGGCGGCGTCCGGCCATAGCGTATGCACTCGTCCGGATGCGACTCTTTCCACCAGTTTGGCGTATTCAGCTGTAGGCGCGGCAGGAAGTAGGCTTCGGGATCCCGTTCAAGCAACGCGTGCAGGTAGCGCTCGAACAGCGACCAGTCGTATTGACCGGGTCCTGTCCAGCACGACTTCAAACCCAGAAGCGGATGAAAGAGATGAATGCCGGCCGACGTGAAGTTGCCGATGGTAGGAAACAGTTCTGTCCCCAACGCAAGCAGGGGATACGTCTCAACGTCGTTAACGAACAGGCGAGGGCCGCCGCGTTCGACGCGGATCACCGACCGCACCGGAAGATCACCAGAACAGCCAAAAAGCTGTGGTGCCGCGGCGATCGCCCCCGCACCGAGCGCACTGCTAGCTATGAACTCGCGTCGGTTCAACGACGCACCTACAGCACCGTCCCAACATTCACGGAAAACGTGGACATGCTTGACGACGACTGCTCGTCTCTGAGTTCACCATCGACAAACACGCGGGCAGTCAACGTGTGCGTTGTGTTGACTCCGGCGAGGCAGTTTAGCGCGAGTGCAACGGCGGTCGGACCCGTGCTTCCGGCCGTATCAATGGTGGTCTCGAACGACCAGGGCAGCGTCACGCCAGAACCGGCCGTGCCGCCACCGTTAATCGTGTAGCCAACCGCCGAGATCGTCGTGCACGTTCCTTCCGCCTCATAGCGAACCAGAAACGAGGTCTGATTGGGGCCCGCGGCAGGGTCGGAATCGCACGCAGCAAACGATAGAACCAGGGGCAGGCTGACGATCGCAGCAACTGCGCCACGGATAGAAGTCAAATGCATGATGGGCTGTGATTGGGTGAAAGGGTTTTTTGCACTAGCTGCTCGTCTGATCCGTCTGAGGCTGATCCGGGACTGTTTGATCCGGTAGTGCCTGCCTGAGACTCACGAGTCTGACGATGGCCTCCGACTCTGCACGGTGCTTGCGCTTAATCCGTAGCGACAACTGGCCGACAACCGGCCACGGCAGTTTGTCGAACACGGTCGGGTCGACGGGCCTCAGCGTCAACCGGTCGAACACCACGCCACGTTTGTACTCGCAGCGCTGAATTGCGGCGTTCGCGAGCTTGACCGTATGTCGGTCGGCCTCAGCCCCGACCCACGACGTCGATTCGATTTCCAGCACGAGAAAACCTGGCTCGAGATACATCAATCCACGAAACTCCTTGAAGCCGGTCTCAAGGTCAGGCAGACTGAAGGGCACGCCAGCGACTTCGTACTCGTATCGATCACTAAGGACGCTGTCGACGAACGCAACTAGATCTTTCGCCTCAGATCTGCTTCCTTTCTGCACCCTGAACTTGATGCCGCCAGAGTTGTCACCTGGGAGGCCGTCAAGTAGCATGAGCTTGCGGGCCATCACGACGATCCGCGGCTCCGAGCCGATCGTGCGGTACTTGATCTCCCGCAGGTCGGAGAACTCAGCACGCCAGACGTCCACTACCGCGTTCTTGCCGAAGAAGCTCGTGCGCTTGTATCGGAACTCGAGATGTTCGTTAGAGCACATAAGGTCACCGTCGACGCGGTAGACGCCGCGGATCACGTCAGCGAAAGACGGTTCGATCTTCGCAGATACTACGTGTTGGAAGTCGCTCATCTGCCACTCCGTATTACGCGCCCCGGACGCGCTTCGGTGAATTCGCCACCACGCCGCACAAACACTCCGTCTACGAGAACGTCATCAAACCCTTCTGCCAGCTGGTGTGGCGCCGCGTAGGTGGCGGTCGCATTGACGCTATCCAGGTCGAAGACTGCAATGTCTGCCTTGTAACCCGGGGCGATCAAACCACGATCTGCCAATCCGACCGTCGACGCAGGCAAACTCGTCATCTTCCGGACTGCCTCCTCAAGCGACAGCAGCTTCTTGTCCCGTACGTAGTCGGCGATGATTCGCGCAAACGTTCCGTGTCCACGAGGATGAAAACCGGTCAGGCTCCCGTCTGAGCTGAACATCACGTTCGGATCCTGAGCAAACCGCGTCTGCAGCTCCTCGTCCATCACAAAATAGGCACCTGAAGCACCACCTGGTCCAAAGTCATCGATCAGAACGTCTTCGAATGGTTTCTCCAGTTGATCAGCAACTTCGGCGAGTGTCATCCCGGCGTACTTACCCGTCCCGATGAGCGTAGCCTCAGGCCCGTTCCGCAGCGTTACGCGTCGACGCAGATAATCTGCCAGGTCGTCCCTCCGCGTACGCGCCACCGCCTCGTAGTCACTACCACCTTTCGCCCACAATGGAAAGACGATCCCAATTCCGGTGTAGCTTGCAGTGTACGGATACATGTCGGCGGTCACCCGTGCGCCGGTACTGCGCGCACTATCCAGCACTGCCAGTATCTCCTCAGCCCGCTCAGCGCCTTGACCGTAAACAGACTTGATATGAGAGACATGGACCGGCGCTACCTCGGCCAGTCGTAGTAGCTCACGAATAGCGCCCTCAACCGCGTCGTCGTCCTCATTCCGGATGTGGCTCATCACAACTGCGTCGCGCTCGCCGGCCGCGCTGGCGACGGCGAGTAGCTCTTCCTCACCGGCATAAGCACCCGGTGTGTATTCGAGTCCGGTAGACAAACCAAGGGCACCCGCGTCCAACTGCATCAGCAGTAGACTACGAAGCGAGTCAATCGCTTCGCGACCAGGATCAGTATCGTTACCGATACCCGACAGTCGTCTAAGCGTACCGTGCCCCGCAAACAGGGCGATGTTCACCGCTGGACCAACCGAGTCGACGGCATCCATCCAACGAGACACATCAAATACGCCGGGGGAAGATCCGTCCTGGCCAAGCGTGATCGTCGTCACTCCCATCGCAACGAAGTTGGCCATTTCTGGAGTTCTCAGGGGATTGCCATGGCTGTGCGGATCGACAAAACCTGGCACCACAAACCGACCCGTCGCGTCTACTACACTGGCGACAGACAATCTCGATTGATCAACCTCACCGACATACACGATTTCGTCACCCGACACAAGAACATCTGCCGTGCGTGGTGCTGAGCCCGATCCGTCGACAACCGTCCCGTTCGAGATCAGGAGATCAAACTGGTCTGACTGCGCCAACAGCCTCTCAAAGCCGTCGTCGCCAGGGCTACATCCGGTACCGCCGACCGCAAAAGCGGCGCAGCATAGAACGATGAGAGGAAGGGCCCGTCTCAGCATGATCTGGGGCTCACTGGTCGCTGGCCATTTCGTAGTCCAGCACGAGCGTATGGTTGTTGTCGTCATCACGGGCGATAGTCGCAGTTCCGCTGATTCCAGCGAGGTCGCCGGTCCCGGAGCCGGGCACAATTTGTCCAAACGTGTACGGGTCAGTACCTCCGCCACTCAGTCCGCCATGCTGAATGACAAAGCTTCCCTCTCTTTGGTGCAACGCGCCGGTCACTTTTTCACTCGCGATGTAGCCGGCGCCCAGGAGGTAGTCCGTCGCGTCTGCCTGACACATTAGTACCTGTGCGCTACTGGTGCCCTGCAGGTCGCCGGTGAACTGCTTGTGGACCACAACCTGAGAGAGCCGCGGGCCGTCGTCGGGCTCGTCATACGGCTTGTCGTCCCATTTGGTAACGTCGAACTTGGCGATGGCTTTCGGCATTACTCTCGGTCTCCTGATTTCCGGCGGAATGGTGTGCGTGGTTCGGTCAACATAGTCGGTCAGGATCTGCGGCAAGAGCGCGAGCCCGATCGCTACGCTTGGGCGGTAGTATAGGCAACACGAGCAATCACTGGAGTCCGAATCCGCGCGCCATCGCGGTGGCACAGCCAATCATTGCCACGATCATTATCACCTGGACGTAGCTGAGTCGTGAAAGCATTGCCGCCGCCGACACATCGACCTTGTCCACGTCTCCGTCTCTGAGTTGGAGGCGCCACGTCGCAATCCGGAGGATCGCGATTACCTCCAGGAGGATGACGCCAGTCAGTAGGGCCATCTTGATCCAGAAGAATGTATTGCCCAGGTAGTATTCGGTCCCCTTTTCGAATCCGCCAAACGCCCTGAGTAGGCCGGTAGAGATCCACAACACTCCTGAGAGCGCCCAGAACGAGTCTGCCGTAAACACACTCTTGAGGGCACCGGAAACGGATACTTGTGACAGTGCCTTCCCGCGCGAATAGACCGAGCCGAGGCCGATGCCAAGCGCGAGTAGATGCAGGAAGGCGAGGAGCCAGCGGACGGTCAATGGATCACAGGGTTTGTTGGGACCAAACCGTGAAAGGTACCGATACGCGGGCTATCGAGGAGAGCGCAGCCTAGCTGGCCCTCCACAATCCAGTGTCTGGATAGAACGCCTGCCATGCAAACCAGAAGACCATCACCGACGCCACGTCTTCGCCCGAGGCATCTTTGACTTGCGGGTGCCGCTTGTCGGCCTCCCACCGAATTGTCAGTTCCACGTCTCCGACGCTGTCCCGCACGTCAACGCCGTCGGGTAGCTCATCAACCGGGTAGGCTTTCGCCTGGCCATCAACGATCACACCAACGACCCACGCCTTGTTCTGCAACTCCCGACGGCTGTGTGGGACAGGAAACATGGTGCGATCAGACTTGAAGTACGCTTCGTAAGCCTGCGCATGATATGCCCGGCGATGTCCGGTATCGGTAGACAGCACCTGACCGGAGGGGTACTTCGAACGCCAGGCCTTCCAGGTAAGGTGTTCGCTCGGCAGCCATTTCAGTTTCGTTCCGGCGGCCGGGGGCGTAACGGCCTTCGTCGCGAGCTGTGACCACAACGATTCTGTTTCCCTGTCGTACATGAGAACGTCGCTCCGATACAGGAGGCCAGACACACCAAACGTCCGCACCGTTCCCCCGACGTCACGGTCAAATACCATCGCGGTGCCGCACAGCGGGCAGTACGTCACAGCGACCGGTTTTCCCTCAACTTCGTCGTTTACGATCTCGTGCCAGATCAGGATGCGGAGCGGGTACGCGCGATTTGTATCGCCGACTCGCACACCCACCACGATGTCGTCGTCGCGGAGGTAGTCAACCGCATCGATGGCAAGGAACTTCGGGTTGTCTATAGAGGGGATCCCGTCTCGTGGCGGCCCGCCCGCGAGAATCTCGTCCACATCGATCAGCGCACCGGAAACGTCGAAGCCGTTCTTCGACTGCGCGCGGGTGTCGTGGGCAAATGCCATCAGCATGGTGATCGAGACGAGGGCAGCGGTAGTTCTCATAATCACGTGGGCTGTCGGACCGACTGGGGGGCGTATAGACAATGAACAACCTCATTGCCGGGCTACAACTTGGTGAACGCCGGCACGCTGATGTTACACGAGTGGCCCGAAGCGACGCGACCCGAAGCCGAGATCTCTCGTCGCCTAACGTCCTTCCATTTGCCTATAAAGGTTCACCATCTCAATCGCTGCGATGGCCACCTCAGCGCCTTTGTCTCCTTTCCCACCGCCAGCACGAGCCTCCACCTGTCTTCTGTTTTCACACGTAAGCACGCCGTTCAGGACGGGCGTCCCCGTTCGAATGGCCAGCTCAGCGATGCCACGAGCGGACTCCCCAGCCACGTAGTCGTAGTGCGAAGTCTCTCCTCGGATAACGATACCGAGACATACGATTGCATCGTAGCGGCCGGTTTCAATCATCTTTGAGGCGGCGGCGGGCAGCTCGAAACTCCCCGGGACGCGGGCTATGTCGATCGCCTCAGGCGCCACACCAGACCGCTCAAGCGCATTAAGGGCCGGCTCTACGAGGCGCGCCATCAACTCCGGGTACCATCTCGACGCAAGAACCCCGATGCGCATTCCGTCCCCATTCTGATCAACCTCGTACTTCATAGTCCTCGATCAGGTGTTGCAGCTTCTCAGCCTTCGTTCGCATGTATCTCTCGTTCTCGTTCCGCTGTTTCGTCAGCGGAATGCGCTCCACGATCTCGATTCCCCCACTCGCAAGCGATGACAGTTTTGCCGGGTTATTCGTCAGGAGGCGAACGCTGCCAATCCCAAGCGCGCGGAGCATTGCAACCGCGATGCCATAGTCGCGTTCGTCTGGTGCAAAGCCCAGATGTTGATTGGCCTCGACGGTATCGTATCCGCGGTCCTGCAGCGCGTACGCCCGCAGCTTGTTCGCGAGACCAATTCCTCGGCCCTCCTGCCGGAGGTACAGCACCGCGCCGTCACCCTCTGCCGCAATGAGTTCCATGGCGGCCGCGAGCTGGTCTCCGCAGTCACAACGCACAGAGCCGAAGGCGTCACCCGTGAGACACTCCGAGTGTATCCGAACGAGCGGTGCTGAAATGTCACCGGGTCGGCCATACGTGAGCGCGACGTGCTCACATCCGTCCGAGTCAACAAAAGCGGCGGCGCTGAACGTGCCAAACGCCGTCGGCATCTCCACGAACCGCGTGAATGCCGCCGCGGTTTTTTCATCACGGCCGCCGTTGTCGTCTGCTACTACGCCAGGCGCCACGGTGTGCAGCCGGTCAGGTTGACCCTGCGCGGTAGTCGCGAGGTCGGTTATTGCAAGCGTCCGCAGACGATGACGACGCGCAAACTCTTTCAGATCGCCTCGGCGGGCCATCGTGCCATCGGCGTTCATGATCTCACAGATAACAGCGACTGGTGAAAAACCCGCCCGCTGAACCAATTCGAGGCTCGCCTCAGTATGGCCGTGCCGTCCCCGGAGACCTTCAGGATGCGCGCGCAGTGGAAAGACGTGACCCGGCATGACGATCTCATCGGCAGTACTGCTGCTATCCGCCAACACGGAGATCGTGCGCGCCCTGTCGCCGGCCGAGATGCCGGTTGAGACGCCCGTGGCCGCTTCGACAGAGACGGTGAATGGGCTCGCGTGCTGGCGACCGTCTTTGGAACGCACCATCATCGGAATGCCGAGTGCGTCCAATCGTTCACCGGTCATTGGCACACAGATGAGCCCGCGCCCATGCGTGGCCATGAAGTTGATGACCTCCTCATTTACACACTCGGCCGCGACAACAAGGTCACCCTCGTTCTCCCTGTCCTCGTCATCAACGAGGATGATGGGTCTCCCCGCACGCAGGTCAGCCAATCCGTCTTCTATCGTGTCCATGATCCAGCTGCCAGTTGTTGTTCAAGAATGCGCCCGACGTACTTGCCCAGGATGTCAACTTCCAGGTTCACCGCTCGCTCGGGAGTCGTGAACCCGGCCGCGACGTGCTCCAGTGTGTACGGCACGAGCATCACGGTGAATCCGTCGGGGAGCACGTCAACCACGGTCAGACTCACGCCGTCGAGCGCGACGTAGCCCTTTGGCACGATCCACTGTAAGAGGTCAGCCGCCGCCTTGATCTCAAGCCAGATGCTTTCCTCGTCGCGCCGCACGTTGGTGATGCGCCCTTTTCCGTCCACATGGCCCTGGACAAAATGGCCACCGATGCGTGAGGCCGGCGTCAGCGATCGCTCAAGGTTGACCTCGTCCCCAATCGAAAGGGAGCCCAGGTTTGTGCGGACGAGCGACTCCGGGGCAACGCCGAAGGAGAAGGAGTTGCCATCGATCTGCGTTATCGTGAGGCACGTACCGTTGACCGCGATGCTGTCACCCGGCGACGATCCTTCCAGCGTGGTCTTCGCCGAAACCTCGAGGAGAAATCCGTTCGGGCCGGCTTCCGCTTTGATGACCGAACCGCGCTCTTCGACTATTCCTGTAAACATCGATCAAATCGAATATGGGTATCACTGCCACGAAGGACGCAAGACTTTCGCTGAAGCCGGTTTGCCGCATCAAGCTGAGCCAGCCCTTTGCCGGCTACCGCGCTGCGAGATTTTGCGCCGCCAATCACGATCGGTGCCACAAACGCGTGTAGCTCGTTGACCAGATCGTGATCGAAAAAAGAACCGAGAACTGATGCGCCCCCCTCGACCAGGACGCTTTGCAAACCCGCGTCGTACATGCGTGCCAGGGCAGCTTCGACGTCAACCCGACCGTCGTCGTCAGCCGGTAGCACCCAGACGTCTGCACCCGCTGCGGTAAGTGCTTCGACACGACTCAGCGGAGCAGATCCCGTGGTCGCTACCGTGAGCCCGCTTGCTGGCGCCTTGTCAAACAGTCGCGATTCTACCGGCATCCGACACATGGAGTCAAACACGACTGGGCGCGGGTCGCTGGACGGCACCTCGCGCCTTGCATCGAGACGAGGGTCGTCCGCTAAAACCGTTTCAACACCAACGACGATGGCGTCCACCTCGTGGCGAAGCTGGTGCACGGCCCGACGACTCTGCTCGCCCGAGATCCACTGACTTTCGCCGGTACGTGTCGCGATCTTGCCGTCGATACTGGATGCGAATTTGGCCACTACGTATGGCCGTCGGTGGTGCGCGGAGAATGCGAAGGCACGAATGAGGTCTTCTGCTTCCTCTGCACAGTCACCTGTACTCACCGTGACACCATGTCGGCGTAACGCGTCCATCCCGCCACCGGTAACTCCCGGGTTCGGGTCAGGGACGGCGACGACGACCGTTGCAATTTCAGCAGCCAGAATGGCGTCGACACACGGTGGCGTTCTGCCGTGGTGATTACAGGGCTCGAGTGTAACGTAGAGGGTGGCACCCTTTGCGTCCTCGCCGGCGTCTTGCAAAGCGCGGACCTCAGCATGCGCCTGACCAGCCGTCTCGTGATAGCCCTCCCCGACTATCCTACCTTGCTGGACCACAACCGCACCCACGGGCGGGTTCGGCGAACACCAGCCCAGCCCTTTCGCTGCCAGCTCGAGTGCCCGGTGCATGTAAGTCGTGCCCACTGAGGAATCGCTTGCGGTGGGGGCACAACAGGAGCAGCCGCGACCAGGACGTGCCTGTTCGCGCGAGATCTTCTCCCATCCGGACTGTACCGTCGGCTTCGGATTTTCACCGAATCAACCCTCCGGATGTTGTCGGAGGGCTCACGGGCTCAGGCTACGGTTCATTCTCAACCCCAACCATTACCGCCGGTCTGGAATTGGCGCGTCGCAACTTGCGTCGACACCTCACCATGCCCCGAAGATCGATGGTGGAATTCCCCGCACCTCCAAAAGTTCTCTCTCCGGGCTAGAGGTCACGACGCAGCAGGAATACCACAGCAAAGCGATTGCGGTATCCGGCGTATGATATGTCGTGAACATAGTATCGGGCGACAGTCGTTAGCCGGCCACCACCGAAATCGAGGGGCCAACTGTATCGCAATCCAAGAGAAATCGCGTCGACGCCCATCCCAATCGCGCTTCGCTCATCCTCATGCTTCGCGTATCGTTTCCAGACATTGATGGCGGCGCCCAAACCCAGTTCACCGTTGCTACGCCTCGCATTTGCAATCACCCCAGCGGTGATTCCGCCAAAGAAGCCGCCGCCCTCCAGTACATTCCATCCCACTGAATTGCCGAGTTGTAGCTCAAGCGGGCCCGTGTGCTCTGAGGTAATCCCAAAATGCGTATCAAGCCCAACGACTGGGCTCACATGCGGTCCGAGCTCGAGATGACCGGCAACGGCCGCCGCCTTCCGCTCCGGCGGTGGCGGCCTATTGGGGAATACGATCCCGCTGAAATTGAGGGTGTAGTTGCCGCGGACGGTGTCAACGCGAGCCGCCGGTGCTAGCAGGGTCAGTAGCGTGGCAACCGAATCGCTCGTCGTCGTGATCGTTGACAATTGACGAAAGAGAACGCTAGTCCCATCCGACATCCAAATACCCCACTCGGCAACATCACGTACGGCATTGGAATACTGGGCGCCGGACCGGAGCGTGACATCCACGTCTCCGATCGATGACGTCGTAGCGCAACCGGTTGCGATCAGACAAAACGCACCAATCGCCAGTGGGGCCTTTCCCGTCATGTGCACCGCGGCTACCCGCGTCACGGTTCATCGAGACAGGACTACGGGAAGCACTACGCGTCTTGTTGGAGTAGCGAGTGTAACAGTATACACACCGGCCGGGAGACTGCCCGCCTTCCAAACGGTCTCAAACGTACCTGCCGCGCGCGTACCCTTGAAGACAGTCTTGACCTGTCGCCCAAGTATGTCATAGACGTCGATCTGCAGGTCGGTCCGGGCCGGCAACGTGTACTTGAGCGTCGTGGCGCGGTCGAACGGATTTGGGTAGTTCTGCAGTCGGATTTCGTCTTCAGGCATCGGGTCCTCGTCTTCGACATCAGAAGACCTGTCCACCACCAGAAACTGTCCCATCATTCCAAGGTCCTCGTGACCCAGGAAGTGGCAGTGGTACATGTACGGTATCTCCGGGTTGGTGAAATCCTCGAACTTCGTAATCACTCGCACGGTCTCATCGATGTGCACAAAGACGACATCTTTCAGTCCGCGTTCATTCGGCGGGGGCGGCACGCCGTCACGATCCAGAATGTAGAACTGGACGTCGTGCATGTGGAAGGGATGCGTCGTGGTCGACGTGTTCGTGATTTCCCAGATCTCGGTGTCACCGAGATAGACGACTTCATTGATAACCTCCAGGTCGAGGACAATGCCGTTAATGGCAAACGGATTGCCTGGCGTCCCGCCATCGAGAGTCATCGTCCGCGTTCGTACCGCTTCGGCCTCCGCGATTGGCGAGAGCGAGACGAGTGTTGTCGGCACGGCATCCACGGGCACAGGCGACGTTGTCTGCGCAACAACCTTCACCGTCAGGAATGTGAAGTCAGCACCATTCAGCGGGTTGCCTCGAACCGGCTCGTCGGCACCGCCCGGCTCGTTGTTGACCAACTCAGAAGCGTAGCTGACAAACGTCAGCGTGTCGCCGACCTCACCGGTGAAGTCAACCACCAACTCGGCGCGCTCACCGGCAGAGAGGCGCACCCGGTTCATCTCGACGGGTGCCTCCAGTAGTCCGCCATCCGACCCAATCTGCTGGAAGTTCCTGTCGTCACTCACGCCGAAGTTGTATACGCGCGCACCCGATCCGTTCAGTACGCGGAACCGCACAAGCTGCGCCGGCACCTCGAGGATTGGGTCAACTGTGCCGTTGACAACCATAACGTCACCACCGGCGCCGATGTCCATCGGACGAAACCGAAGCTGGCCCACTTCATCAAAATCCCGATCCTGCAGTACGAGAGGGAAGTCGTCCACACCGTACGTCCGAGGAAGGTCGAGCGCGGCTTCCTCGTCGTCACGAATGATAATCATCCCGGCGAGCCCCTTGTAAACGTGCTCGTCGGTCTTCATGTGGAGGTGCGGATGATACCACATCGTTGATGCCTGATTCAGTACCTCGAACGCAGGCCTCCACGTGGTGTCGGGTTCGATCACAGTGTGTGGACCGCCGTCGTTCTCGGGCGCGACATGCATTCCGTGCCAGTGAACCGTCGTCGGCTCGCCGAGACTGTTCGTGACATTCAGAAACACGGAGTCTCCTTTCGTGAACTCCAGCGTTGGGCCGAGATAGCTGCCGTTGAAGCCGAAGGTGTTCGTCGAGGTGCCGGAGTAAAACTCGTGCGTCGACGGTGCCATCGTGAGGTCGAATGTCGGGCCCTGAACGACCGGCGGAATTGCCAGCGCGTTCGTCTGCGCGGCCACGCGAGGCGGGCCGACTACCAGAACG
>JANQRN010000023.1 GCA_028284545.1 Rhodothermales bacterium
TGCACGAAGAGGGTATGAAAGTCGTCGCAATCCCGAAGACGATGGACAACGACGTCCCGGGCACCGACTATTGCATTGGGTTCAGCACGTGCGTGACGCGAACTATCGAGCTCACCCATCGCCTGCGCACGTCGACGGGCTCGCACGAACGCATCGCGGTGATCGAGGTCTTCGGAAGGTATGCGGGCTTCAGTGCGCTGCTACCCACGATGGCCGGTGCGGCTGATCGGTGTGTCATCCCCGAACACGCGTTTGACCCGGAGCACCTCACGGAACTCCTCGTGTATGACCGGAAAAAAGCCCCAAGCAGCTACTCGGTAGTCCTCGTGTCTGAAGGCGCAACAATGACCGGGCAGGACGACATGGTGTTCGAAGGCGACGAGGCCGACCAGTTTGGGCACAAGAAGCTTGGCGGCATCGGAGACCGCGTTTCAGAAGCAATCAAGGCGTACTCACCGCGCTTCAACAACGGCCGAACGATCAACACCATAAACCAGCGGCTCGGATACCTGGTACGCTCCGGTGATCCTGACGCCCTCGACTCGATCGTCCCGATGGCCTTCGGAAACCTCGCGCTGGACATGATCCTGGAAAACAGGAGCGGGGTACTGGTCTCAGTTCGCAACGGCGTCTACTCGACCGTTCCAGTTGATCTCGTGGTCGAAAAGAAGGTGGTGGACGTCGATCTGTTCTACGAGCCCGAACGGCTTCGCCCGCGCTACACGACCTTTGGCTCGAGGCCTATCTTCATCATGACGAGCCAGATGTAGGATAGGTTGAGGGTTGAGGGTTGGAGGTTGAGGGTTGGAGGTTGAAGGGTGAGAGTTGGGAGGGGTAGGCGTTGGCAGAGGTGGGGGGGGTGCGTTCAGGTGCCTCGCTTATCTTTGTCGCGTTAGTTCTCGGTCCCGCGATGAGTACGTGCGCCCGAACCGTGGGCTTTCGGGAGCGTTCGAACTATTTGCATCAAGACATCAGCTGACGAATCTCTAGATGGCGGGCCACAATAAATGGTCAAAGATCAAACGCGCGAAGGCGGTGACCGACGCTCGGCGGTCGAAATCCTGGGCACGAATAACGCGTGACATCATGGTCGCGGCGCGCGAAGGCGGTGGCGACCCCGGAATGAATCCGAAGCTTGCGCTTGCGGTCGAAAAGGCCAAGGGCGAGAACATGCCGAAGGACAACGTCGAGCGCGCAATCAAGCGGGGGCTCGGTGAGATCGAAGGGCAGGACTACGTCGAAATGACCTACGAGGGCTATGCCCCTGGTGGCATTGCGATCTTTGTCGAGGCTCTGACCGACAACACGAACCGGACGGTGGCGGACGTCCGTCATCTCTTTTCAAAGGCCGGCGGAAGCCTTGGTCAGTCAGGGTCCGTCGGGTTCCTGTTCGAGCGTGCGGGAATCATCGAGATACCCGCTGATGGAAACGATGAGATGACACTTTTTGAGCTTGTCGCCGAAGCTGGTGCAGACGACTTGAAGCAGGAGGACGACGTGTTTGAAGTCCGCACCTCGGTGGAGTTCTTTGGCGCCGTACACGAAGCCCTCCAGACGGCGGGTATTGAAATGCGCGAGGCCGGATTGCAGCGCTTTCCCACCACCACGACCTGGTTGGAAGCAGACCACGCGCGCAAAGTCGCCCGACTCGTGGAGAAGCTGGAAGAACACCAGGACATCCAGGCGGTCTACACAACGCTGGACATCGACGAGAAAACCCTGGCCGCCATCACCGAATGATCATTCTCGGCATCGACCCGGGCTCGCAGGTCACCGGCTACGGTGTGGTCGAGGTGACTAACACCAGCCGGGCGCTTGACTTCGGCGTTGTTAATCTCGCAAAGGTTACGGATCCGCACCTTAAGCTCGCAGAGATCTATCGACGCGTCGACGCGCTCATAGAAAAGTACCTGCCCGACGAGTGCGCAATCGAAATGCCGGTCTACGGCAAGAACGCCCAGTCGATGCTCAAGTTGGGGCGGGCGCAGGCAGCGGCAATTCTCGCAGCACTGAATCGCCAACTCCCGGTGGCGCAGTACACTCCGAAGGAGATCAAGAAATCCGTAACGGGTAATGGCGCCGCCACCAAGGAGCAGGTGCGATACATGGTGTGCGGACTCCTCGAGATCGACATCGAGCTCGTGAACAGCCTCGACAGCTCCGACGCGCTGGCGATCAGCCTCTGTCACTCGCATCGCCGGGATCAAACAGCCTCGGCGCCCAGCAAAACGTGGGAGGCGTTCGTAAGGGACAACCCCCATCGCGTGACGGGCAGGTAGCACGTCATTGACGCCGCGGACGTAGTAGTTGATAGCAGACCGTCGACAGACGAGCCACAAGCAAACCTGCGGCGGGTATCACGACGCGCGAGCGTCTATCTTCCTGCATCCCTCACCGGCAGTGGACCGCGCCAGCACCTCACCTCCAAAACTTCGGCCGTCGAACGTGGCGGCGTTCCAATCAAATGAAACAGCTGATCAAGTGGGACGAACTCAACGACCGTGAACCCACGCACGCCCTTGTTGCCGACGTGGATCTCGTGATCGTCCGGTACGACGACAACGTCTCAGTTCTGTACGGTAGATGCCTCCACCGCGGTGCGCTGATGGCCGATGGTCACGTCGACGGCCACAACCTCATCTGTGGTGTGCATGGTTGGGATTATCGCTACGACACCGGCGTGTCTGAGTACAACAACGACGAGGTCCTCCACAAATTTTCGTCATCGGTAGTTGATGGCTGGGTCTGCGTCGATGAGTCTGAAGTCACTGCGTTCGCAACCAAGTATCCTCAGCCGTTTGATCGGGACGCCTATCTGGGTGCGTACGCTGACACGCATCCCGAAGACACAGAGCCGTACACGGGATACATCCAGAGTCTTGCGCGGCACGGGCTGAAGGAATACGGACACCACGGTCCGTCAGCTGCCATGGGCGTGGATCGCAACACGCTTCCGATGTGGAAGGACATTCAGTTTCTACCGGCTCAGCTTGCCTCGCGACCACTCATGGACGACGACGAGGTCTCGACGTCGGTCACGATCGGGCCGAACGCCGGGCAACCACTGACGCTGGAGGTACCACTCTTCGTGTCAGACATGAGCTTCGGCGCGCTCAGTCGAGAAGCCAAGATCGCGCTCGCCAAAGGCGCCGAGATGGCCGGAACAGGAATCTGCTCAGGTGAGGGCGGGATGCTACCCGACGAACAGGCGAACAACTCCCGATACTTCTACGAGTTGGCGTCTGGACGCTTCGGGTTTTCGTGGGACAAGGTGCAGAAGGCTCAGGCGTTTCATTTCAAGGGCGGTCAGGGCGCGAAGACCGGTACCGGAGGACACTTGCCCGGCAACAAGGTCACGAAGGAGATCGCAGAGGTACGCGGACTCAACGAGGGCGAGACGGCAATCTCGCCGGCGGCTTTTCCTGACCTGTTTACAGCGTCAGACTTTCGCGCTTTTGCGCAGGAGGTTCGTGAAAAGACCGGCGGGATCCCGGTCGGGTTCAAGATTGCGGCTAGTCACATCGAAGCTGATATCGACTTTGCCCTCGACGTAGGAGTGGACTACATCATCCTTGACGGGCGTGGAGGCGGGACGGGGTCAGCGCCGACAGTCTTGCGGGACAACATCAATGTGCCAACCATTCCGGCACTCGCCCGCGCACGGAAACACCTGGACGAGCTGGGTCGTCAAGACGTGACGCTGATCATCACAGGCGGCCTGCGAGTACCCGAAGACTTCGCCAAAGCGATGATGATGGGCGCTGACGCAATCGCAATCTCAAACTCAGCTTTGCAGGCCATTGGTTGCCTGGGGATGCGCGCGTGCGGGTCCAATAACTGTCCGGTCGGCATCGCAACACAGAAGGAGTCTCTGCGGTCGCGCTTGATTATTGGCGCGTCGGCAAAACAATTGCACAACTTTCTTGGTGCCGCAAGAGACCTGATGAAGGTGATCGCCCGCTCGTGCGGTCACGACGACGTGCGGAAGTTCAACCGCGGCGACCTCTCAACGTTCGACCGCGACATCCACCACCTGACGGGAATTCCCTACGCCGGCGTGAACCCGTAGCCACGCCAGACCGGCGCTGGTAGTGCTCTCGTTGTCCACGCTCGTCCTTCAACTCTCAACCTCACACCTCCTCACCCTCAACTCTCAACCTTTTACCTTCTAACCTCCTCAGTCGTAGAAGAACCCGCGCTCTTCGTCCCGAACGCGAACCACATCCGCGATCTCGTCGAGGTCAAGCAGGTGTCGCCCAAGCGCGGCAACGAGGTTGGCGACCTGCCGGTCTTTCTTCGGTGCTTGATTCAGCTCGGGATGCGCCTGCTCAACTATGCTGATGAGAATCCGCAAGTAGGGGTAACGCTCTTCCGGGGATTCCATCTTCGCGATGGACTCCGCAAACAGTTCGGCATTGCGACCAACCTGCCGGTCGATAATCTTGGTCGACTCGCTCAAGCGGGGGATAGGGTTTGTGCCGGGAATTCGGATTGCCCGGAATGGTGGCGCTCCGGGTGGGCGGAGCTTCAGACCAACCGGCGATGGGGTTCGCTGGAGGGCCTCATTTCGATTATAGTCAACGCCGAACGGCCAACCAAGATCTCTCGCTGAAATTCTTGAGAGGTTGCACGAAGCCTTATATTGCCCGGCCATGGAAGCGCGCGCCGACAATATCGAGAAATCCGCCCTCTACCGGCTGGAACTGCTGCCCCCGGTCGCCGCACACCAGCGACGCGCCCGGATTGGGAAACGGCTCTCCCTTGGCCAGCTTGTCTACTACGGTCCGGGCCCCGCCTTCTACGGAATCGGGGAGATAAAGCGCATCGTAGGTCGGTATGTAGCCGTCGATTTTCGGGGTACCGGCTCGTTTCGCGTGCATGAGGACGTGATTGAACGCGATTACCTGATCCCGATCCCGAACGCCACGATGTCGCTGCTTTAGCGCGACAGATCCCGCTCCGGAACCGCGTATTGCGTCGTTCTTTCAAAACAAGACGCGGCGCCGCCCTTGCCAGGTCATTTGCGTCGCGTCTCGCTAGCACCATGCCATCGCGATTCCTTCACACGCCATATCGCTCGCGTAGCGTTCACCGCAGGGTGAGCGCGTCTGCGAACCTGCCCGCGATCGCCCCGGTGTTCGCGCTAGTGCTTGGCCTGTGGGGCCTTGCGATACTACCGACCGTCGAAGCGCAGTACTTCCGTTTTGGCAAGAACCGCGTTCAGTACAAAGTCCAGGACTGGACGACCCTGCCGTCTGAACACTTTGTCTTCTACTTCGACGCTGAAGTTGAGGACCTGGCAAGGACTGCGGTAACGGCCGCCGAACAGTCTTACCGCCAGGTCTCGTCGCTGATCGGTCACCACATCGATCGGCGTATCCCGGTCATCGTCTACGCCAGTCATCGGACGTTCGGTGTGACAAACGCCGTGCAGCTGCCCGACTTCTCGGAGGGCATCGGAGGCGTGACTGAGATCTTCAAGAATCGAATTGCCATACCGTTTACCGGTGACCGGCGTCAGTTCGAGCGTATTCTGCACCACGAGATCGTGCATGCGGTCCTCAACGATCTGTTCTACGCGGGAACGCTGCAGGCACTACTGCAGAACAACGTACGCTTGCCGATCCCGACCTGGTTCAACGAAGGTCTCGCCGAGTTTGCCGCGCATCAGTGGTCAACGGAGGCTGACATGTTTATTCGGGAGGCGGTGCTGACTGATCGGCTGCCACCGATATCACAGCTCGCCGGCCAGTTCGCGTATCACGGCGGGCATAGTGTCTGGGACTACGTCGCAACCCAGTACGGTATTGAAAAAGTTGGCGAGATCGTGAGGCGGTATCGCGCCACACGCTCGGTTGATCTGTCCTTCCGGATGGCGACCGGCCTGCCGCTGTCAGAAATCTCGCGTCGCTGGCGCACCGCGCTGCAGGAGATCTACTTCCCGGAGGTCGCGGCCCGCGAACGTCTTGAGTACATCGGCAAGCCGCTCGCTGCGAGCAGCCCGGGGACGTATTACGCAAATCCAGTCGTTTCACCGCAGGGAGACCGGCTGGCCTTCCTGTCTGCGCGATCGGGTCTGTTCGACCTCTACATCCAGCGAATCAACGGTGACCAACGCCGTCGGTTGATCCGGGGGCAACTCTCCAGCACGTTCGAAAGCCTCCCGATCCTGACGCTGGGGCTGAGTTGGAGCCAGGACGGCCGACATGTCGCCGTGGCAACGAAGTCCGGACGCGATGAGGCGATCGTCGTCGTAAACACGCTCACGGGGAAGAAGCAGACTTACCGACTCAAGGCACTCGAGCAAATCGTGTCGATCGACTGGGATCCACAGGGACAGTTCATTGCAGTTGAGGCGGTCGCAAATGCCCAGTCCGACATCTTTCTCGTCAACGTCGCCAGCGGTGCGATCCGGCAACTAACGAACGACCGGCATTCCGATCACGCTCCCGCGTTCAGTCCGGACGGGCAATCACTCGCGTTTCACTCAGACAGATCATCGGTGCCCGTCCCGTTTGGTTCGACAGATGAGAAATGGCAAACCGACCTGTTCTTGATGGATCTCGAAACGCTCGAGATCGAGAATCTGACGAACACGCCGCAGTTTGACGAGCACAATGTGCGATTCGCCGACGACGGGAGTGAACTGACTTTCCTCTCTGATCGCAACGGCATCACTAACCTCTATCGCTTGCGAACCGACGGTGGCGAAGCCCAACCGATCACAAATCTGCTCGTTGGTATCCGGCAGTATTCGCTCTCGGCAGACGGCAGCCGAGCGGCGGTCCTGAGCTTGTATCGTGGCACGCCGACCATCTACGTTGTGAATTACCCGCTGCAGCGACGTCTCGACGAATCGGTGCTGGTACCGAATGTTTGGGCGCAGCGAAGGGACAAACGACCGATGGTCTCGGCGCCGTCGGTGCTACTCGCTTCCGAGCCCGTCCGTCAGTCGAACCCGTTTCTCCGGGATGCGTCGAACGCCGCGGGCATTGCGCTCGCGAACGACGGACAGCCGCGTTCTACCGCAGCGGATACGACGGATGGCGATCGCCTGAACGTTGGTTTCATCGATACCCCGGCGCAGACGCTGCCTGCCAGTGATATCCTTCGCTCGTTTGCAGACGATGCGGACCCCGGGCGCGAGTCCGAGGCGCAGCGGTATCGACTACGATTCACGCCGGATATCGTCTTTGGCACTGCATCGTACGACGTGCTCTACGGGGTTCAGGGCGTGACGCAGATGACCTTCAGCGACATGCTCGGCGATCATCGTGTTTCGCTGTCGACGAACTTGCTGATCGACCTGCGCAACTCAGACTACATCGCCTCCTACCAGAACCGGCGTCGGCGAATCGACTGGGAGATTGCGGCATTCCAGACATCCAGGCGACTGCGCCAGAATGTGGACGGTTTTCGTCGGTACTACCGGTTCAGGCGGTACGGGTTGTCGGCCGGCATCTCGCTTCCGTTGAACAAGTTCAACCGGGTGGACGCCGACCTCACGGTTGTGAGAGTTAGCCAGGCCGACGTCACGAACCGACAGCTGCCCGCGCGACAACGCTCGCTTGCGTACCCATCGGTGACGCTCACCCGAGACGTCACGGTTCCAGGATTCCTCGCGCCTTCGGCTGGATCACGACTTGCCGTCGGGATTGCCGGATCGCCGGTAGCTTTCGAGGGCGGAGCGGTACGCTTTGTCTCTGTACTGGGAGACATCAGAAGCTACGTACCGCTCAGCGAGCGACTGACATTGGCGCTGCGATCTTCGGTCGGCGCCTCCTTTGGCCCGGAGCGTCAGTCCTTCTACTCGTCTGGCGTGCAGAACTGGGTGAACCGATCGTTCGACGCCGTAAATGGTTTCCCCGTGAACGATGTGTCGGAGTTTCTGTTTGCGTCTCCGGTGCTCCCGCTTCGCGGCTTCGATGTCAACGAGAGCAACGGAACGCGGTTCTATCTCGCAAACATGGAACTTCGGTTTCCGCTTGGCGGCCGATTCCGGCGGTCGCCGCTGCGCCCGCTGCGAGTCCTCCACGGCGTAACGTTCGTGGACGTTGGCGCCCTCACGGGCGTACCGGGTGACACTGACGCCTTCCGGTTCTTTCAACGCGGCGATGACGGCAAGCGCCGCTTTGCCGACCCCCGCCTGGGCACCGGTTTTGGCCTCCGCTCAGTCGTGCTCGGCTATCCCGTCAGGCTGGACGTGGCCTGGCCCTTCGACGGACAGGATTTTGGCGCGAGGCAGTGGTATTTCTCCCTGGGATACGACTTCTGACAAATCCACGCTGTTCTCGACCGATCTTCACGTTTCGATCACTGTCGGCGTTCTTTTCCTGATTATTGTTGGACAATCGGCTATATATAGCCCCGTCCATCTTAACATTAATCAGTGGTTTAGGGGACATAGCCCCGCTTCGCCTATGACAACTACCGCGATCAATCGCGCCGCAGATCGAGTCCTCCTTTCTGGCCGTGTACGTCACTTCACCGACGGCAAACTCATCCTCGGACGCGCCGAACTATTCTTCGACAGGCTCATCATTGAGGGTTGGACGTGGCGCGGTCCCATGAATATCACGGTCCCACTTCACCGCGTAGCGAACGTCCAGTGGTGGACGCTCACTAGTGATGGCCCCAACCTCGCGGTCGAATCGAACAACGGAGAGCGAATGGCGTTCTGGGTGAAGTCGCCTGGGGTCTGGCACTTCCGTATTCTGGAGTTGCTCGCCCCTGATCTCTCAAGCGACGCGACTGAAACTCGAGACCGCCTGGTATCCGCTGCCTGAACCCCGGCAGTTGGTTCACGATTCTTTTTCGAATGCAGACAACTATCAAGCAGGTCACTCCGGTGGAGTATGACCTTGAGATCCGTGCCACCGCTGATGATCTGGCACCCGACCTCAACCGCGTCCTGCGCCAGCAGCGCACCCGAACAAACCTGAAGGGCTTCAGGAAGGGGCACGTGCCGCTCTCCGTGGTCAAGAAACTGTATGGCAAAGCGCTGGCCTACGGCGTTGCCGAGAAATCCATACAGGAGACCTACGAGTCATCGGTCCTGGAGACCGAAGAGCATGAGGTCCTCGGACGTCCTAAGATCACAACGCTCGACTATGAACTCGACGGTGACCTCTTCGCGGTCATCCGTTTTGGCGTGCGGCCTGACTTTGAGCTGGCTGATACGACCGGTCAGACGATTTCTCGCCTCGCCCACGAGGTAACTGACGAAGACGTGGCGGAGGAGCTTGACCGCCTCCGTGAAGGGAAGGCGACTACTCCCGTAAAGGAGGGCCCGGTGGAGGCCGAGGATGTAGTCGTCGTTGACCTGCAGCTACTGGATGAATCTGGTCTTCCGGTGGTCGGAAGCCGAGAGGAAGAGATCACATATCATCTCGCGGACGAACGGGTGAAGGAGCCGTTTCGAGCGGCGCTGCTTGGTCGATCAGCGGAGGACGAGGTGGTGGTCTCAATGCCCGCAGACGCGGCGTCGGAGTCTTCCGACGGGGGCGGCGAAGATTCACGGTATCAGGTGACGATTCGAGAGGTCCGCGCTCACGTCCTGCCAGAGGTCGATGACGATTTCGTCAAGGAACTGTCTGACGGTCGAATCGAGACCGTTGACGCGTTTCGCGACGAAGTTCAGAAACAGCTTGAAGATGCGTGGTCGACGCGATCTCGAGAGCTGTTTGAGAGCACGATTGTCGAGCGCATGCTCGAGATCAATCCTGTTGACGTTCCGGAGACCGTAGTTGACCTCTACCTGGATTCGTTCCTGGAGGACTTCCGACGGCAGACAAAGGAACGCACGGGCGAAGACTTGCCAGACGAGTTTGACGATGAGGATTTCCGAGGGCGGTACCGCGATGAAGCTGAGCGCCAGGGGCGTTGGATGCTGATCCGGGATCACGTGTTGAAGCAGAATGAGATAGAAGTAACAGACGAAGACCGGGAGGCCTTCTTCGCGAAGACGGCGGGTGATGGCAATGTCGACGCTTCTTTTCTGAAACAGTACTACGATTCAGTACCGGGGCTCGCAGACCGCTTGCAGCAGCGACTGACGAGTGAAAAAGTTTTTGCGTTCCTGGGCGATCAGTTCGAAGTCGTTGATAAAGATCGAGATGCACTCGAAGCCGAAAGGAAAGAGAAGGTGGAGGCTGAGATCAAGGCACGCGAGGAGGCGGAGTCGATGGACGATGACGCTGAGTCGAAGTCGTGGTGGCGTCGTCCGCTCGATCGCGTGAGGAACCAACTCAAGAAACCTCGGTAGCACAGCGCAACTTCAGAACCCAGCCCACCACCATGGTTGACGACTTTATCAAGTTCACTCGGAGCATCACGTCGATGCCCGAAGGTATCTACTCTGGTCCGTTTCAGGAGGCTCCGATCGGTGCACTTGTGCCGATGGTCGTTGAGCAGACCACGCGCGGTGAAAGGGCTTACGATATCTTCAGCCGGCTGCTGAAAGAGCGTATCATCATTCTCGGTACGCCGATCAACGACCAGATTGCAAACCTGATCGTCGCGCAGTTGCTGTTTCTTGCGAGCGAAGATGGGGAGCGCGACATCAACATCTACGTCAACTCTCCGGGTGGGTCAGTCTATGCCGGTCTGGCGATCTATGACACGATGCAGTACATCTCGGCACCGACCGCGACGATCTGCGTTGGACTTGCGGCCTCGATGGGCGCCGTTCTGCTTGCCACGGGTGCCTCGGGCAAGCGCGCAGCCTTGCCTAATTCCCGCATCATGATTCACCAGCCTCTCGGCGGTGCGCAGGGACAAGCCTCGGATATCGAGATCCAGGCGCGGGAGATCCTGAAGACGAAGAAGCGTCTCTATGAGATCCTCGCTGAGCATACCGGGCAGTCCGTCGAACAGATCGAGGACGACTCTGATCGGGACTACTGGCTCAGCGCCGACGAATCGAAGGAATACGGCCTGATCGACAACGTGCTGAAGCACCAGCCATCGATCACGAAGCCCGACTCAGAGTAGCCGCCAGTAGTGGCGTGCTGACTGGAACGGCATACTCGTCGCTCCGTTTACCGGTCCGTGATCTACCTGGACTACAACGCGACTACCCCCGTCGACCCTGCCGTCGTGCAGCGCATGCTGCCGTATTTCGCTGAGCATTTCGGCAATCCGTCATCGGGATCGCACGCATTCGGCTGGACTGCCGCGGCCGCTGTTGAAGCCGCCAGCGAGTCGCTTGGCGCGTTGATCGGTGCAGCGCCAACTGACATCGTGTTCACCTCGGGTGCAACCGAGGCGCTGAACATGGCGATCAAGGGCGTGACGCACGACAGGCAACGACCTCACGTTGTTACGGTTGGGACCGAGCACAAGGCGGTATTGGATGCCTGTGCATCCGTCAAGCGAAACGCCGGAGTTGAGATGACGGTGCTAAAGACCGACCGCACCGGCCAGGTAGACCTGGAAGCGTTGGAGCACAGCCTGCGGGAGAACACCGTACTTGTCGCGGTCATGTGGGCCAACAACGAAACGGGCACGGTGGCGCCGATCGCCGAGATCGCCAACATCGTGCGGCCACGAGGCATCACGCTGCTCAGCGACGCGACCCAGGCCGTCGGCAAACTCCCGGTAGACGTTGCGAACGTGGACTTGCTTGCGTGCTCGGCCCACAAGTTCTATGGGCCAAAAGGGGTCGGGGCCCTGTACATCCGAAGTGGTCGCGGCGGCGTCAGACTTCCACGACTCATCGACGGCGGAAGTCAGCAGCGCAGTAGAAGAGGTGGCACGTTGAACGTGCCCGGCATCGTTGGTATGGGCGCGGCGGCTGAACTCGCCCTCGAATCCCTGTCCGAAGAAATGGCGCGCCAGATTCCGCTCCGTGACAGGCTCGAAACAGATCTCCTGCGCCGATGTGCAGGTGCCGTCGTCAACGGGGACGTCTCCAGTCGGCTGCCGCAGACTACCAGCGTGACGTTTGCCAACACGGACGCTACCAAGCTCATGGCGGCTCTCCGCACAGTTGCGGTCTCCGCGGCAAGCGCTTGCCAAAGTGCCAGCGGTAAGCCGAGTCATGTGCTGAAGGCAATGGGATTGTCTGACGCCGACGCGCACGCTACCGTCCGGTTCAGCCTGGGTAGGCCAACAACAGAGCATGAGCTGGCAGAAGCCACGGATCTCGTAGTGAAAGCCTGGCAGGAAGTTTCACTTGCTACGGCCAACTGAGCAATGGAGCCAATCGTAAACAAGGTCGCTAACAGCGGCATCGAGACCTTCAACCTGGAGGAGGTGTGGGACGGCGAGGAGGTTACCTCCTTCGACATCGCATCTTTTCTTGAGCACGGCTTGATCCTTCGGGAGAAGCCTTTTCGGCAACACGTTCGCGACCAGGACTGGCAAGCACTTGCCGGCCAACACGTGGCGCTTCAGTGTAGCACCGACGCGATTGTCCCGGTATGGGCGTACATGCTGATCGCCACTCGACTGGACGGCATCGCAGCATCCGTAACGCTCGGCGACGAGCAGGAGCTCATTCGCCAGCAATTCGCCGAACGCCTCGAGCAGCTTGACTGGACGCGCTATGCCGATAAGATCGTGGTGGTGAAGGGCTGTGGTTCCGGGCTCGTGCCCGAAAGTGCGTACGTCGCGGCGGTGCAGCGATTGCAGCGCGTTGCGCGCAAGCTTATGTTCGGAGAACCCTGTTCTTCGGTACCACTCTGGCGTCGGCCCGCCGCCACCGCAAAGCAATGAGCCTTCAGATCGACCTCGCCGGAAAACGCATTCTCGTGACCGGCGCAAGTCGAGGCATCGGGCGTGCAATCGCAGAGGCCCTCTTGTCTGCAGGCGCGACCGTAGCGCTGCACTACAATCGCAACGCCGATGGCGCGCAACAGGTGCATGCCGCGTGGCCCGAGACCAGTATTCTCATCGGCGCTGATCTGTCACACTCCAATTCGACGACGCAGCTTTTCCACGATGCGCTAAGGGCCCTCGATGGACTCGACGTGCTGGTGAACAATGCGGGCATCGCGGCCGAGATGCCACTCAGCCTCGAAACCGACCAGTGGGAGCACGCATGGGATCTGACGATGGCCGTCAACCTGAAGGCTCCGGCGCTGCTTTCGCGGCTCGCGGTGAAGCATTTCGCAGGAGATGGCGGGGGACGCATTATCACCGTGTCGTCCCGGGCGGCGTTCAGAGGTGACACAGCAGACTACATGGCATACGCCGCGTCGAAGGGTGGCATCGTTTCTTTCACACGCTCCATCGCCCGGTCTTTTGGGCGAGAAGGAGTCAAAGCATTCTTGTTGGCACCGGGATTCATCCGCACCGACATGGCTCAGGACGCTATCGACCTCTACGGCGAGGACTATGTCATGGAGGGCATACGCTTGCCACGCTTGACTGAGCCGCAGGACATCGCGCCGATTGCCGTCCTCCTCGCCTCCGGCCTTGCCGATCATGCCACGGGTTGCACGATCGACATCAACGCGGCCAGCTACGTGCACTGAACGCCGGTTATCCTATCCCCGCAATCGGCATCAGTTGGTCGCGGTAGAACGCACGGTAGTACGCGCCCAGCGTCTGGTGCCCTTCGTCGCCGAATCGTGCGTCTCTTGTCGTCACCTTCTTCGCGGCTGCTCTGGCCAGTTCCAGGATCTCGATATCGCGCGCAAGGTCAGCGAGCTTGAAATCTGCGATGCCGCTCTGCTTGGTCCCGAAGAAGTCACCGGCCCCGCGTATCCGCATGTCGATTTCGCTGATCTTGAATCCGTCGTGCGAATCAACCATTGCCTTCAGCCGTTCCTCGGAATCGTGCGTCCGCTTGTGGGCCGCCATCAGATAGCACGTCCCCGCCTGCTCGCCACGCCCGATGCGGCCGCGAAGCTGATGTAGCTGCGAGAGTCCAAATCGCTCAGCGTGCTCGATAACCATAACTGTCGCGTTCGGCACGTCCACGCCCACTTCGATGACCGTCGTGGCTACGAGAATGCCGGTCTCGCCCGTCACAAAACGCTGCATGGCCGCGTCCTTTTCGTCGGACTTCATCCGCCCGTGCACGAGGTCGACATTCACACCGGGAAACGCCTCCTGGATCTGGGCGAATCCTGACTCCGCGTCCTTCAGGTCCAGCTTCTCACTCTCAGCAACGAGTGGGTAGACGATGTAGATCTGTCGCCCCACAGCAAGTTCATCCCGGATCGCGGCATATACTTTCGCGCGCTGCTTTTCGAACGCCAGGACTGTCTGCACCGGTTGTTGATGCGCCGGCCGCTCGCGCATAACGCTTACGTCAAGATCACCGTAAAGGGTTAGCGCGAGCGAGCGCGGTATGGGCGTCGCCGTCATGAGCAATATGTGCGGGTTGTTTCCCTTCGACGCCATTTCCGCGCGCTGCATTACCCCGAAACGATGCTGTTCGTCAATTACCGCAACACCAAGGTTGGCGAAGGCAACGCCTTCTTGAATAAGCGCGTGTGTGCCAACTACGATTCGCGCGTTGCCGGAGGCGACATCTGTGAGCACTTCCCGCCGAGCGGCGCGCTTTTGCCCGCCGACCAGCAGCCTCGTGTTGACCTCCAGGAAGTCGAAATATCGACGCAGATTCTGGTAGTGTTGCTCGGCGAGAATCTCCGTCGGCGCGAGGAACGCCGCCTGGAAGCCCGAGTCGACGGCGTGCAGCATGCAGGCGACACCTACCACCGTCTTACCACTACCCACGTCTCCCTGTAGCAAGCGGTTCATCTGCTTGCCCGAGCGCAGGTCAGATACGATTTCGCCAAGAACGCGCTCCTGGCCACTAGTAAGCTTGAACGGAAGGCTCGCAAGGAAGCGCGACGTAAGATGACCAGGCGCGTCGAACGGCGGCGCATCGTTTCGTGCGCGTGCAACCTTCAGCTTACCAAGCATGAGCTGTACAAAGAACAGCTCTTCAAAGATCAAACGCAGGCGCGCCTGATCAAGCTCCTCGTGTGTTCGCGGGAAGTGCATCGCGCGGAGTGCAACGCGGCCGTCGATAAGATTGTACTCCTCGCGGATCCAATCGGGCAGTACCTCGGGAAACGACAATCCGTGCTCCTTGATGAGCTGATGAATGATTCGTCGGAAGGTTCTACTTGAGAGGCCAACCTTGGACAGGTCGGCACCGCCGGGGTACAGCGCGATGATTCGGCCCGTGTCGAGCTGCGGTGCGTCGTCGTCCAGCTTGTCGAACTCGGGGTGCGACATCGACGGTTCGCCGCGGAAGACCTTGGCGCGTCCGTGAAACGCAACCCTGTCACCGGCGGAAAACGCGCTCGCAACCCACTTGACGCGCTGAAACCAGACACACCGAAAGCGGGCGCCGGCCTCGTCCTCACAGACGACCTCGAATCTTCGCGGCCCCCGTCCCTTGACCTCAGACGTGGCGCGCACGGTGGCGACAACGGTCAATGGCTCGCTCGCACCCACGAGGTCAGCTGCGGTCGCAGTGTTCGACCGGTCCAGATATCTGCGCGGATAATACTGAAGCAGCTCAAGCGCAGTCCGGATGCCGATCTGCTCAAGCGCCGCGGCGCGCTGCGGCCCAACGCCCTTGAGATACTGGACCGGCGTCAAGAACGCGTCGATCAAGCCCGACACTACGCGAGCCTGCGTTGCTCAGCCCGACGCTGGTCACCGACCCTGCGGACAAGCGAAACGACAAAACCGGCTGAGAGAATGATTATGCCGAGCCATACCAGGAAGATGAACGGTTTCTCGATTGCTTGAATCACAATCCAGTCTTCGGGCTGCACGGTGACCCCTTCCAGTTGGAGTCTTATCTGACCACTGTTCACGTTCATGCCAACGAACGAGACGGCGAATTGCCAATCCGCAAGTTCATTGCGTACCGACCGCGTTTGGCCGCTGCCGTCGACCAGGAACAGGGGACTGAACTCTCGCCGCTCTCCCGTCTCGAGGTTGGTTACGTCAAGAACGGCGGCGACCGCAATTTCGGTGTCATCAGTGTGGTAGTCTGACTCGTCCTGCATGTCGTAGCGCAGGAACGTGATCTCGTAGTCGTCTTCGCCGACAACAACGGTGTCTCCGAGCGCCATGGCGAGCTCGCCAGAGCCTTCGCCATCTGTATCCAACATCTCATTTGGCGTGACCGCCACGAAAAGGTCGCGCGCGATGCCGAGCTTGATGTCGGGATGTTGAATCCACTGACTGCGATTGCTCTGATAGGCAATCGGCTTCACCGTCGTCGTCGCGCCGGTGCGGTCGGTGATGTCGATGATGTAGCGCGGACGGCCTTCACGTGTTGTGTCCTGGTCGGCGTATGTGACAACGTACTCACCAACTCGGGCCGTCTGCCCGCGCTCGAGGACAAAGTTCGCTCGTCCAGCAGCGACGTCGTTGGGGTGCGCAACCGGCGTGGAGAAAGCGCTCGACGCGATGATTCCAAGGATCAGGACGGCAAAGCCGACGTGCGACAGTGCACCACCCGCGAGTTTCGGATTGCCACGAGAAATTCGCCAGAGCACCATGCCGTTTCCGAAGAACGCGAAGAAGGTGACAAAGACCAGCAGGACGAGCAATAGCCCGGCACCGTACAATTGGGCGGTCTTGGAGATGCCGTCGATGAATCCCGCCTGCAGAAGCGTTGCGTCGCGGGCGAGGTCAGCGACGGCAGGGGAGGTCCGTTCGATGAACGGCGTGAAGATCAACACGGCAACGGTCGCCACAACCGCGGCGACTACGGGACGCGCCACGCTGCGGTTCAGGCGGGCAACGTCCATCTTGTTCCACCAGAGAAGCTGCCCGATTCCGCACAGGAAGACGAAGCAGATCGAGAGCGGTGTCGCCCACTTGTTGTAGAACGCTATCGGCACCGTTGAGGGATTGTCACTGAACAGGCGGCCCATGATGGGTGCGCTGGTACCCAGGATGATCACCATCGATGTGGCGAACAGGAGCATGGTCCCACAGAAGATCATGAACTCGCGCGACCAAATGCTCGGCTGCGATCCTGGTACTGGAAGCTCTCGGTATCGGAGCGCGAAAAAGCCAAATCCGAGGCCACCCATCGTCAGAATCCAGAGCAGCAGCTGGTTGTACAGACCGAGGTCGACAAAGGAGTGGACCGAGATGTCGCCAAGGATTCCGCTTCGCGTGAGGAACGTGGAGTACACGACAAACATGTACGCCACGATGGTCAGGAGTAGCGCCGCCTTGTGAGAGCGCCCGCTTCGTTTCTGGATGATCATCGCGTGCAGTCCCGCGATGCCGATAAGCCATGGAACAAGCGACGAGTTTTCGACCGGATCCCACGCCCAGTATCCACCAAAGCTAAGCGTCACGTAGGCCCAGTATCCGCCCATAGCGATGCCGATGCCGAGAACGAGCACGGCCGCGATCGTCCAAGGGAGTGCCGGCCGCACCCACTCTGTATAGCGCCGCTTCCACAGCGCTGAAACGGCGTAGGCGAAGGGAACGATCATCATGGCAAAGCCGAGGAAAAGCGTCGGCGGGTGAATGACCATCCAGGGGTTCTGAAGCAGGTCGTTCAGGCCGCTGCCGTCAGCTGGGGCGAGTCCCGTTTGCAGCATCGGCGCATCGGGAAACTTTTCGGCCAACGTGATGAAGGGTGACGAACCGATCGCCAGCGGACCCACCTTTATGCCCACGATCATCGAAACGAGAAACGTCTGGCACAGCGCGATGACGAACATGACAGGCGCGGTGAACTGGTTGGTCCACCGGAGCACGCCCACCCCCACGATGAAGTTGAGCAGGATCCAGACCAGGAACGAGCCTTCCTGGCCGGCCCAGGACGCCGAAACCAGGAAATGAAGCGGAAGTGATCGCGACGAATTGTCAAAGACGTAGGCGTACTCGAACTGGTGCGTGACCATCAGTCCGATCAGCAGCCCAAACGTGCCGAGCGTCGCCAGCGTACCGCCGAGCCATGCTCCGCGCCCAATGCGCCGCCAGCTTTCAGCGTCGATCTCGCCGGAGGCCCTGTGGAAGGCCCACATCGAGACGATGCATGCGACGAACGTCGTCGTTATCAGGAGGAATCCTATCGATCCGGCCATAACTTTGGGGTTGGGTCGCGCGGCACCTGCTTACAGGCACTCGCGCGATTCCGGTTCCCCTATTAACTCTTCGGAATACGATGGAAATCAGACCCGACATGGTCGTCAGTCTATCCCAGGTTGACGACGCGTTCCATTTTCGCGGGACCGGTCCCGACGGCCAGTCCGTTGAGGTGGATGTCTCAGAAGACGGCGTTCCAGGGGCGGGAGTCTCACCCCTTCAGTTGCTCCCGCTCGCCCTCGGTGCCTGCAGCGGGGTGGACGTCGTTTCAATTCTGAAGAAGGGACGTCAGCCGCTCGATGGCCTGCAGATCGAGGTGTCGGCCGAGCGCGACGGCGGCAAACCCATTTCGCGGATTACCGCGATGCATGTCCATTTTGATATCTCTGGCGACGTGGCCCCAGCCAAGGCGGAGCGCGCGGTTCGCCTCAGCCTTTCGACGTATTGTACGGTTGCCGCACTGCTCTCGGCTACCGTCAGGATCAGCGCATCTTTCGGTCTGGGGACGGATCGATTTGACGTCGAGGACGTTATGGTGTCCCAGGATGCGTCTCAGGCTTGACCACAGTGTCTGAAAGTGGGATTTCGATCACCTCCGAACTATCGAAATCTGAGCAGATTTGCGGGGTCGAGGCGCATATGGCAATAGGCGCGGATGTTGTAGATCCATTTGTCTTCGCACGACCCGGCTTGACGGCGCTTGTACTGTTTGAACTGAGAGCGCCACGTCTATCCGTCCATTAACAGGGAGTACCTCCCAAGACTAGCATTACTGCCATGCGGCTCAGGATTGCAGCATCATTTGTGGCCTTCAGCATCGCGCTCGTCAGCACCTCGCTGGCGCAGCCCGTCATCTCGTCTGTTCAGGTTGACGCTGTCACGGAGCACACTGCCACGATCTCGTTCACGACTGACGTCCCTGCACTCGGGGATATCTGGATCCGGCCGGTCGGCGCGCCCTCTACGCGCATCTGGCATGACAACGATGGCGTGTATCGTACGAGTCACACAATAGTGGTGGACTCACTCTACCTCGAAGGGACACCCAACAGCAAGCAGTATCGACCTGCCGCCGGACTCCAGTACCAGTACGCCGCCGTGGCCACAGACGCGGGCGCACTCTCCTCGGCAGACAGCTCGGGCACGTTCACAACAGATGACCACCCCAACGACACGTTCGTCGACGGTTGGCTCGGAACCGACATCGGGCCGTTCACGATAGCGGGCTACCGCCGATTCGACAACACCGACTCGACGTTCTATATCTACTCGTCAGGTACATCCCTCTTCAACAAGAAGGACTCTCACGGATATGTCTACAAGCCGATATCCGGCAACTTCGAGCTCACTGCGCACCTGGAAGGCTACGCGGGAATGTTGTTCACGCACTCCAAGGGCGCTGCCTTGTTTCGGGCTTCGCTCGACCGCGATTCTGAGATCTACTCTCAGTCCTTCAACTATCGGAACGTCGATGTGCTGTACTACAGGCCCAAGCCCAACAAGCAGCACATTGAGATCCTCCGAACGGAGCTCCAGCAGCAGGACGGCGGTGCCGTCTGGGTGCGGATGCGCCGCGAAGGCAATGACTTCACCGTCTGGTATGGGTACGACGGCGTGAACTGGACGGTCCACGGACCGCCTACCGTAAACGCGCCGATCCCGCTGGATGGCTTTGCGGGTTTCGCAGGGCTCGGGCATGTCGACGACTATCTCGGGGAGGTTGCGTTCAGCGAACTCGAGCTCGTCGATCTCGCTGACACTACGCCGCCGGTCCTCTCCGGTGTTGACGCCACGCCGATCAATAACACTGCGAACATCGTGTACGACGCCAACGAGTGGGTGCGCACGACGCTCGAGTACGGCACTACGGTCGCTTATGGTGACTCCGTAGTCGTCGACACGCTGCACTTCGATGGGTCGATCGACCTGACCGGACTGCTGTACAACACGGAGTACCACTATCGAATCCGCGGTTACGATACCGATTCCAACGAGGTGGTCCTCGGCGACATGACGTTTATGACCGAGCCGGAAGGTGGGCTAGCCGTCGAACTGGCTGAGTTCAACGGTCATATCGTCGACGATCAGCAGGTGCAGCTATCCTGGAGCATTCTGTCGAGTGACGGCATTGCCCGCTTCGACGTACAGCGGCACGATGGCACTGCGTACCAGGTTGTCGAGAGTGTTTCGCCGACCGGACTCGCAGGTGACTACGCCGTACGACTGAATGACCTCGACTTTGGTGATCACACCTTCCGTCTGAGGATAGTTGAGCTCGACGGCTCGGTCACGTACAGTGCCGATGTCGAATTGCGACTCGAAGTACCGGGTGGGTATGTGATGAGCGAAATCTACCCGAACCCGTTCGAGTCTGTCGCGAACTTCACGGTCTCGGTTCAGAAGACGCAGCCCGTAACCGTCGAGGTCTATAACCTCGCCGGACAGCGCGTCGAGGTCTTGTTTGACGGAACAATGGAAGCCTCGAGCCCGGCTCGCTTCTCTTTCGACGGCTCGCAACTCGCGGGTGGCGTGTACTTCTGCCGCGTGCGAGGAGAGAACTTCGTCGCTACCGAGAAGATGGTACTGGTGAAGTAGCCGCACCCGGTGCTGCTGCGGTCTACCCCCGTCGAGGTTGTACGCGGTGGGTGTTTTTGGTGGCAAAGTCGATACGTGTCGTTGCGTCTTGCAATTTCAGGCGCTATTGTGACGGCAACGATCCCGACAATGCCACCTCCTGGCCTCATTGCAGCGCCTTTTTCCGAGAACCCTGAATGCTCTGGTCGATGTAGTCGCCTTTATAGAGCATTTTGCCGTTGGCCAGCTTAATCCCGATGACACGCCGACGGTGCAGCTGATCATCGAAGAGATTTTCACCAACATGGTGCGCCACGGCCGGGGCGCGAGCGCTCGTGTCGCTTCCACCGGTTCGGAAGACCTCCCGGATTTCGAGACGACATCGCCCGACGAGATTAGCATTCGGCTTGATCGGAGTTCAGACGAGCTGACCATCGAGCTCGTGGATCGCGATTCCGAGGAGTTCGACTTGCGAGATCGCAAGCCCGTCGACGTCGACGCGCCCCTGGAGGAACGAAAACCCGGCGGCCTCGGCATTCACCTCGTCAAACACCTGGTTGACGAGATCCGATATCACTACAAAGACAACGTCAGCGTCGTAACGCTGATAAAAAGGGTTGCACCAGCAAATGCTTGAGATCGACTTCAACAGTGGCGGCCACATTCAGATCTCCGGTCGCTTCGACGCCTCGCAGACTGAACGGGCCACGAATGTCTTCGGCAGCGTGAATGAGTCGTCGACAGTCGATATGGCCGAACTCGAGTACATCTCCAGCGCCGGACTCGGAATCCTGCTCGAGACGCAGCAGCGACTGATCTCTGGCGGCGGCACCGGACTCAAGCTCATAAATCTGAACAAGCACGTACTGGAGGTCTTCCGCATTGCCGGGTTCCACCAGGTGTTTGAAATAGAATCTTGATCAGACCAACTTTTCGATTTTCGGCATGTACTTGCGAATAGAGATCGATGAGATCTATGGCTGACGATTTGGTGTTGGTGACACGCTGTCTCCAGGGTGACCAACGTGCGTACGGCGATCTGATCGATCGGTATCAAAAACCGATTTTCAACGTCGCGCGCCGTACGCTCAAGGACGACCGGGACGCTGAAGATGTAACGCAAACCGTGTTCATGAAGGCGTGGGAGCACCTTGCGGATTTTAATCCGCGATACAAGTTCTTCAGCTGGATCTACCGGATCGCTGTCAACGAGTCGATCAACGCCGCGAAGCGTCGACGACCGGTGGAGTCAATAGATAGCCGGGTCGACCAGCCGATGGACCGGAGCGCCAGCAGGTTTGCCGAGAATGACACGGATCGCGAAATCCAGTTCGGCCTGCTGCAGCTTTCGCCCGAGGACAGGGCCCTGGTTCTACTCAAACACTTCGAAGGCTTCTCGTACGCAGACATCGGATACATCATGGATATATCTGACAAGACCGTGAAGAGTCGCCTGTACACCGCGAGGCAGCGTCTTCGAGCGGTGCTCGAGCGAGAGAGGTCAACTACCGATGACTGAGGAAACTAGGATCAGGGAGCTAGTCGATGCCGGCGTCGATGGCGAGCTCTCGCCAGAAGAAGAGCGAGAACTCAACGCGATGAGACAGGACAGAGCCGACGTGGAAGCCTGGTATCTCGAAGCGTCCGCGCTGGCGAACAGCATCTCGACGATGGCGGTCGTTGAGCCCCCTGAAGGTCTGAAGGACAGGATTCTTGATTCGTTGCCCTCTCGCGTCGAAGCTGAACAAGCGGCGTCTCAGCCGCGCCAGACAACGGCCCGGTCTGGTTCGGCGTTCGACGCACTCATCGACAGCGTTCGCGGCCTGCTCAGTCCGGCACCCGCTTTCAGACTCGCCGTTGCCTTTCTCGCCGGCGTGGCCGTGACCTCACTCTTCACGATTGGCCCACTATCGCAATTTGATGTTGGGCAAGATGCTGTAGGGACGATTGGGGCCGCGCCCGGGCAGGTCACGGATGTCGCTCCGGTGACGACCCCAATTGACGGGCAGGGATTCGTCGGAGCGGTTGCACTGCGCCGGACAGACGGCACTGTCAGCCTCGCATTGGAGGGTAGGGCCAGTCGGCCGGTCAGCATCGAAATTGTGGTACTATCTGTAATCCATGCTCAAGACCAGTTTGAACAGATACGGATAGTTGCTGATGGCGACGTTGCTCGAGAGTTTACGTTTGATGTCCCACAAGACGCTGGAGCCGAAGAAGCGCGGTTTCGCGTCACACTCGCACCGAGAACTTCGCAAGCACAGGCGGTGGAGGTTGCCATCTAGCGTCACTTTCATACTCCTAGTGCGTTGGGTAAGCCTGTCTCTGTTTGCCGGAGCACTGATCGTTGACATCGACGACGACGCTTCGCACAGAAGAATCGGAATAGTCGGTGGCCAGCTTGACCTGCGGCTCGTAACGGTATCGCACCTCAAGTCAACGCTGTCTTTCGGCTACGGCGTTGCAATCCAGGACTCCGCCATTCGTGACGACGGGTGGATGATCTCGTTCAAGATTCTCTGACGCGGGCATGGGAGTTGCGTTTAGTCTGCTGCCGGTCATCGCCTTTCTGGTTGCGCTGTACTTTCTGGACAGTTACAAGCTGATCAGCATGCACACGCTCCTGCTTGTAATGGCTGCAGGTGCGGTCGTCGCGGGACTATCCTACCTGGTGAACGTTGGAATCATTGGTACCGAACGTGTTGGCAGCGTCGCGATGGTTCGATATGTGGGCCCCCTGGTTGAAGAGATCGGCAAGGCTGCCGTATGCGTGGTGCTCTTCCGCCTGAACCGGGTTGGATTCATGGTCGATGCGGCAATACTGGGTTTTGCCGTCGGAGCAGGTTTCGCGTGCGTCGAAAACGTCTACTACTTGCAGGCGACCAGCGACGCCAACACTGTGACGTGGGTCGTGCGCGGATTCGGGACGGCCATCATGCACGGCGGTGTGACCGCGATCCTGTGTGTCGTTACCCGAACGATGCTCGACCGGTGGCAATTGACGCTTGCACCGTCATTACTCGTGGGGCTTGTCGCAGCGTTTGCCCTGCACAGCGCCTACAACCACTTTCTGCTGCCGCCGCTGCTGTCTATGCTGGTCGTGATGGTTGCGTTGCCCGTGATCATGCTCGGCGTTTTCGAGCTGAGTGAAAAGGCGACGCGCGAGTGGCTGGGGAAGGGCTTCGACACCGACCAGGAGTTGCTGCGATTGATACTGGCGGGGGAGGTGTCGGACTCAAACGTCGGTCACTATCTCGAGACCTTGAAGGACCGATTCGCAGGTCCCATCGTCGCAGACATGCTCTGCTGGCTTCGGATACACCTCGAGCTGGCAATCGAGGCGAAGGGAATCCTCCTGATGCGCCAGGCGGGATTTGATCCCAAGCCCAGCGGTGGCGCGAAAGCAAAGTTCGAGGAGATGCGCTACCTCGAGACGAGAATCGGCAAGACCGGTCTGCTCGCCATCACGCCGCTGGTGCACACCAGCAACCGCGAGTTGTGGCAACTGCACGTTCTCGGAAAGTCAGCATAACCGCGGCGAGCGACCACTATTCGGTGGTCGCTTTGCCTCTGGCCATTGTTAGTGTGGGGCCCGTCGGATTTACTCGCTCCTTTCAGTCGCTCGGCAGTCGCATCCCTGCCTTCGGCAGGTTTGCACGTGTGATTGTAGTGGGCCCGGTAGGATTTGAACCTACGACCAACGGATTATGAGTCCGCTGCTCTAACCGCTGAGCTACGGGCCCTTTCGGGACGCGAAATTACGGATTTTGTTGTGTAGTGACGTTGCCGAAGTCCCTTCTTTATTACCGTAGTGTTACCTTCGGTCGGCAAATCTTGTTGTAAGCCCTAGTTCGTGAACGAGTCACTCGACACTTTCGCCATCGTCGTCGGCCTCGCCGGCGGACTCGCGCTGTTCCTGTTCGGCATGGATCAGCTGTCGAATGGGCTGAAGCTCGTCGCTGGCGTCAGACTGAAGGCGCTCCTCGCGCGGTTTACGAAAGATCGAATCCGTGGATCGTTTGTTGGCGCATTTGTGACCGCCGTTGTGCAGTCCTCGTCGATAACGACGGTGCTGCTGGTGGGCTTTATATCTGCCGGACTCATGACACTGGCCCAGAGTGTGCCTGTCATCATGGGTGCGAACATCGGCACAACCATCACGGCGCAGGTAGTCGCTTTTGATGTAGGCGGCTACGGGCTTGTCGGCGTCGCAGTTGGATTTCTGATGATGTTCGCTGGGCGGTCGTCCACGATGAAGAACCTCGGTACGGCCCTCATGGGGCTTGGTCTCGTGTTTTTCGGGATGGAACTCATGGGTGATGCGACGCGGCCGCTTCGCACGTTTCCGCCGTTCATTTCGGCGATGGAGAGCCTCGAGAGTCCGGTCACCGGGATTCTTGTTGGTGCGGCGTTCACCGCTCTTGTGCAGAGCTCGTCTGCGACAACGGCGCTCGTAATTGCTTTGGCGTCCCAGGGGGCGCTCACGCTGGAGGCGGGAATCATCCTTGTGCTCGGCGCGAATATCGGTACTTGTATCACTGCGATTCTGGCAGCCATCGGCAAGAAATCCGAGGCCCGTCAGGCAGCCGGCGTGCACGTGCTTTTCAACGTCGTCGGTGTTGTGGCGTGGATTGCCTTTGTCGACGACCTCGCGGGCATCGTTGCCCAGATTTCTCCAACCAGTCCCGAACTGCTTGGAACCGAACGCCTCGCCGCGGAGACACCACGTCAGATTGCGAATGCGCACACGGTATTCAACATCGTCAACACAGTTGTCCTTATCTGGTTTGTCAAGCCGATGGCGTGGATCGTCCAGAAGGTGATCCAGCCTCGAGACGAGGAAGACCGGAGAGTCCAGCCGCGATACCTGGACAAGGCGCTAATTCCAACGCCCGATCTCGCGCTGGATCGCGTACGAATGGAGCTGCGGCGAGTGAGCGACCGCGTGACCGAGATGTTCGAGGGGTCGCTGGAGGCGGTGGTGCGCGGTACCATGGAAGACCTGGAAAACGTCCGTTCCCAGGACCAGGACATCGACGTACTCTATACAGAGGTAATTGGCTACCTCAGCAAGGTCTCCGCGCAGAACCTCAACCCCGCGCATGTGGACCTGCTCGGAACATACATACAGGTCGCGAACAATCTCGAGAGCATCGGCGACATGATCGAGGACAACATGTTCGAGATAGGGAGGAAGCGGCTCGAGAGTGGCGTGACCATCAGCGACGGCACTGCACAGCAGTTCGAGGAGCTGCACGCGAAGGTAGCGTGGGCGGTCCGGTTGGCCTGCCAGGCGTTCGATGGCGGGAATTCGAGGTTGGCGCTTGAGGTTGCCGAGGCCAAGCGGGAGGTAACATTGTTGGCCGACACGCTCGAGCGAAGGCTCAGTACCCGCGTCGGCGCCTCCGAGTCCCATCGGAGAGCACTCTACCAGCTGGAGTCGGAGCTCATAGAGTACCTCAAGCGGGTCTACTACTTCGCGAAGCGCATTGCGAAGGCCACCGTTAGCCTTGAGGAGGCGTCCGCGACCGCCGAGGTGTGAATTCCCGGCGCAGGAGGAGAAAGGCACCCCCACCGATTGCAGTATTCGACGAGGGGGACTTAACTTATTTAGGTGACGGCCCGATTATGCATGAGTAATTACGGCCAATGCGTCCCCCCACCTGCCTTTTCTTAGCCCTCGCAAGGTCCAATCTTGGATAGGATCGACGAAATTGATGCCAAAATCCTGCATCTGCTGCAGGAGCGGGGCCGGATAAAACGCAGCGTCGTCGCTGACGAAATCGGCATGTCGCTGCCCTCCACCTCTGACCGGATCCGCAAACTGGAAGATCGCGGTGTGGTTACGGGCTACCACGCCGTGCTGGATCCGAAGCGCATAGGGATCGACATCACCGCCTTCGTTCGCGTGCGCGTCGACGGCTCCAGCCACTACGAAGAGTTTGTGCGCCAGGTAGCAGGCGAACCGGAAATCCTTGAGCTCCACTCCATAACGGGTGAGGGCTCCCACGTGCTGAAACTGCGCACCGAGAATACCACCAGCCTGGAAAGGCTGCTGTCCCGCATCCAGTCCTGGTCTGGCGTCACCGGCACCAAGACGAGCATTGTACTCTCGACCCTGAAAGAAACACGAGCGCTACCGGTCAAGCCGATGGAACTTGGTCACCCGGAAGCGTCTCGATCTCAAACTAACGGCCACAAAACCCACTGACCAGCACCTACACCATGTCCAAAGTCACGGCTGACTATAACATTCTCGCTGCCACGAAATACACCGTCAACGGCAACAAGAACGGGCACTCCAACGGCTCGCCGATGGATGTCGAGAAGATTTTTGGAGAGAACACGTTTGGGCTCGACGAGATGAAGAATCGGCTTCCGAAGTCGGTGTTCAAGTCGATCATCGCGACCATCGAGATGGGTGAACCGCTTGATCCGACGATTGCCGACACGGTTGCGCTCGCGATGAAAGAATGGGCGGTCGAGAAGGGCGCTACGCACTTCACCCACTGGTTCCAGCCGCTTACCGGCTCGACGGCGGAGAAGCACGACTCTTTCATCACTCCTAACAAGGGTGGAGGCGCCATGGCGCGCTTCTCTGGAAAGGATCTCATTCAGGGAGAGCCGGATGCATCGAGCTTCCCGAGTGGGGGACTTCGCGCGACGTTCGAAGCGCGCGGCTACACGGCGTGGGACCCGACCTCGCCTGCATTCATTATCGAGAACAAGCGCGGCTCTTATCTGGCGATTCCCACAGCTTTTGCATCCTGGACGGGAGAGGCGCTTGACCACAAGACTCCACTCCTCCGGTCCATGGCGGCGTTGGACGAGCAGGCGCGACGCGTGCTGAAGCTCTTCGACGTCCACGACGTCTCGAAGGTTGTCGCCACTGTCGGTTGCGAACAAGAGTACTTCCTCGTTGACGAAGAGTACTACTACCGGCGCCCAGACCTTATGAACTGCGGGCGCACACTCTTCGGCGCGAAGCCACCAAAAGGCCAGCAGCTTGATGACCACTACTTTGGCACGATCCCGGAACGCGTTCTTTCGTGCATGCTCGACGTAGAGAAAGAACTCTACCGCCTTGGGGTCCCCGTTAAGACGCGCCACAACGAGGTCGCACCCAGCCAGTACGAGATCGCGCCGATCTTCGAACACGCCAACGTAGCTGCTGATCACCAGCAGCTTTTGATGCTGATCCTCCAGCGAATTGCACGCAAGCACGGACTGGTTTGCCTGTTGCACGAAAAGCCGTTCGCCGGTGTCAACGGCTCCGGTAAGCACAACAACTGGTCGATGTCGACAGACACCGGGCACAACCTGCTTGAGCCTGGCGATAATCCGCACGACAACATGCAGTTCCTGTTCTTCTGTGCAGCAGTTATTCGTGCTGTGCACAAGCATCAGGATCTCCTGCGCGCGTCGGTCGCGTCCGCTGGAAACGATCACCGCCTCGGAGCGAACGAGGCACCGCCGGCGATCATGAGCGTGTTCCTCGGTGAACAGCTCGAAGATGTTTTCACGCAGCTTGTTCGCGGAGCAGCGAAGTCGAGCAAGCAGAGCGGGCTGCTCGGACTGGGTGTCCCAGTGCTTCCGCACTTGCCGCGCCACGCAGGTGACCGCAATCGCACCTCGCCGTTTGCATTCACGGGCAACAAATTCGAGTTCCGCGCGGTCGGGTCGCAGCAGACCGTCTCAGTCCCCATCGTATTCCTGAACGTCATGGTTGCCGACGCGCTTGACGAGATGGCGACCAAGCTCGAGGGCCACTTGAAGGGCAAGGGCAAGCAGCGGAAGTCACTTGAAGAAGCTGTGGGAGCTGTGCTTCGCGCAACGATCAAGGAGTCACACGCAGTCATCTTCGGGGGCGACAACTATTCGGACGCATGGCACGCGGAGGCCAAGAAGCGTCGCTTATTGAACCTCAAAACGACTGTTGATGCGCTAGGCAAGGTCGGTTCGCGCAAGAACATCAAGATGTTCGAGCAATTCAACGTGCTGACCCGGTCTGAGCTGAAGAGCCGGCATGAGATCTGGCTAGAGCAGTACACGATGACAGTCAACATCGAGGCAGCCACGACCGAGCACATCGCTTCGACGATGGTTCTGCCTGCAGCGGCAAAGTACCTGGCCGAGCTCACCGACACGCTGATCGGCTGTGACTCGGTCGGCTTCAGGCAGCCCGGACTGACGCAGCAGGCCCGAACTCTGAACGCGATGACCGACAAACTGCAGAAGGCGATTCGGAAGTTGCACAAGGTGAACAACGATCCGTGGGGAGACGAGGCAGACGAGCAGGCGGCCTACATGCAGTCCACCGTGATCCCCGCAATGAACGCGGTCCGCACGGCTGCAGACGAGCTCGAAACGGTGGTTTCCCGTGAGCACTGGCCAATGCCGACGTACACGGAAATCCTCTTCGTGAAGTAGTCGCGAGAGTTGAGAATAGTAGCTATTGGCGGGCCGGTCGCGTTGCGATCGGCCCGCTTTGTCGTTGTGGACCGGGACAGGTCGTGCTCGTCCAGGACCGGTAACAACCCCGCTGGCGCAACTTGCCCGGGTAGAACCGTATATTTTTGACTCGATATCGGTCCATGCCAGCGGAATCCCGCGTAATCCAACAGCCGAATGCCCTCCGCCAAGTCTGAAGGCGCTCCCTCTGCATCCAGCGAACAGGACCGCCTGTACGTGGAGAGGGCCCTGACAGGCGACCAGTCTGCGTTCCACGCGCTGGTGGAGAAGTACCGCAACGCACTGCATCGACATATCCTGCGCATGGTCAGGAAGTCGGAGGATGTGGAGGACCTGGTTCAGGAATGCTTTATCAAA
>JANQRN010000025.1 GCA_028284545.1 Rhodothermales bacterium
AGCAGTCTATCCACCACGTCGGCCGGCCTGACCTCATAGAGCAGCGTGTCGCCTTCAATCCCGATTCGCTCGTTGAGACTGGCAGACGCGACGTGTGCATTGCCAGATATCACGATCGTCTGCAGGGGAACCGTGTTTCGCCACTGCTGACCGAGCCATCCGAGGCCGACGGCGAGAACCGCCACGCCCAGAAGCATGAGCACCATTGTCCGATTCGAAATCGCGAAAGACTTTAGCTCCTTCATTGGCTCGTGTCTCGGTCTTTTTGTCCAGAGAGACGCCCGGCGAGCTCGTGCGCCGACCGCCAAATGTCGCCGGCACCCATCACGATCACCGCGTCTCCGTCAACGAGCACCTCGGTTACTGCATTCGGCACAGCTTGTCTTTCAGCGGCCATAACAACATCCGAATGTCCTCTCCGTCGTACGTCATCGGCGATCAGGTCGCTGGAGACGCCAGGGACGGGCGATTCCCGTGCACCAAAGATTGGCGCGAGCACAAGCAGGTCGGCTTGCGCGAGTGCCTCACCAAAGTCTGCCGCGAGGTCAAGCGTTCGCGAGTACAAGTGCGGCTGAAACACCGCAACGATCCGTCGGTCGGGATAAGCGCTTCGCGCCGCCTGTAGCGTCGCTGCGACCTCGCGCGGGTGGTGGGCGTAGTCATTAATGACGACCGCCTCGTTGGTGTCGGCCAGCTTCTCAAATCGCCGCTGAATTCCCGCGAAGGCTGAGAGTGCCTCTGCGATTTCGTCGAACGGCATCAACAGCTGCAAGCCGACGGCAACAGCGGCCAACGCGTTGCGAACGTTGTGAAGCCCGGGCAACGGCAGGCTTATGCGACCCAGCTGCTCCTCAGCGGCGTTGTCGTTGAGCCATACCTCAAATTCCGTTTGCAGACCCCGGGAGGTAACGTTGCGTGCCTGCAGATTGGCATCGCCCGACGTCCCGTATGTAACCGTTGGGCGCGCGATTCGAGAGAGCAGATCTCGGACGTTTGCATCGTCGATGCAGGCCACAACAGTACCGAAGAACGGCACCGATTTGGCGAACTCCACAAATGCCTGTCGGATATCGTCCAGGTCACTGTACGTGTCGAGGTGGTCCTCGTCCACAGTCGTAATCACAGCAATCGCGGGCGTCAGGCGCAGGAAGGTGCGGTCGTACTCATCAGCCTCGACGATGATGATGTCCCCTTCGCCGATTACCGCGTTGGACCCAAACGCTGCGACCTTGCCGCCCACAACCACGGTGGGATCGAATCCGCCGCGCCCGACTACCAGGCCGGTCAGCGTGGTTGTCGTCGTCTTTCCATGCGTACCAGCAATACCGATCCCGTACTTGGTGCGCATGAGTTCCGCCAACATGATCGACCGGTTGATCACCGGGATCCGGCGTTCGCGGGCCGCCCTGGTCTCAACATTTGTTTCGGCGTCTACCGCCGACGAATACACGACCACGTCAGCGTCCCGAACCTGGTCGGCGTCATGGCCCTCATGTATGCGAGCGCCGAGTTCCTCAAGGTGGGCGGTCACGTCACTCTTCTTCAGGTCTGATCCCGAAATCTCAAAGCCGCGACGCAACAGTACTTCGGCGATGGAGCTCATTCCTATACCGCCGATACCCACCATGTGCACGTGACGGGTCCGCCCCATTGCAGGTTGTCTTTTCGGAATGGGCGACGTCATTCGGCTGACCGTTTTGCGATTGCGATGACGTCGGCCGCGATGTCATCGGCGGCGTTTGGCCTGGCGCGACCGGTCAAGGCGCGACTCATGCGCTGTCGGCCCACTTCGTCGCCGGCCAGCGACTGTACCTCGCGGATAAACCGCTCTTCCAGATTCTCTTCGGGGAGCAGAACGGCTCCGCCGTCCTCAACAATGCTTCGGGCATTCCATGTCTGGTGGTCGCCCGCGACGTTTGGCGAAGGCACGAGTATCGCCGGCGTTCCGGTGACCTCCAGCTCACTGCAGGTGACCGCGCCACTCCGACATACCGCGAAGTCAGCGGCAGCCAGCGTGAGTGGCATGCGATCGAGATACTCGAGGACGAGCAGGCGGTCGTGGTCAGGTACGGCGTCGCGATATTCTTCATAGTACCGCTTACCGGTCTGCCAGATGATGTGTAGCGACGGGTCCTGGAGCAGCGTCGTTGCATTTGCCGCCATCGTTTTGTTCAGCGCAGCGCTACCGCCGGAACCGCCGAATACAAGAAGGACAACACGATCCGCCGGAATATTGAAGAGTCGCCTGCCTGCCTCGCGCGTCGCCGTCAGCAATTCCGGTCTCGTCGGGTTACCCGACAAGGAGCACTTACCCTCCGGCAGGCGCTGAGCGGCCTCGGCGAAAGCGATGTGGATACTCTCGGCGCGGGACGCCAACGCCCGATTCGTTTTTCCAGGAAAAGCGTTCTGTTCCTGAATTACCGTTGGTCGTCCCATTCGGGAGGCCATCCAGAGCACCGGTGCAGAAACGTACCCTCCCGTACCCACAACAACCTGGGGGTCGAACTGGCGAATGAGTCGCCAACTTTCGAATAGTCCGCGCGCGACGGCAAATGGAATACCCAGGTTGTTTACCAACTGCTTGCGCTGCAGCCCACGTGCGGTTATCGGCGTGATGGGGTAGCCCGCTGCAGGTACCGCTCGCCATTCCATATGCGTCTTGGTACCTGCAAAGCGGATCATGCAATTCGGATGCTGCCGCTGGACGGCGCGCGCAATCGCAATCGCTGGATATACGTGCCCCCCGGTTCCTCCACCGGAGAATAGCACTCGCACAACCCGATCAATCCGTCCCACCTAGACCAACCTCTCGACCATTCTGTACCTGGAAATCGACAGCAGCAGCCCGATGATGATGCCGTTCGCAACCATGGCCGAGCCTCCATAAGAGACAAACGGCATTGGTAGACCGGTAACCGGAAACAAGCCGGCAGAGACGCCAGCGTGAACAAATCCGTAGAGAACGATCATGGTCGTCAGCCCTACGGCGAGAAAAAGACCCAATGGGTCAATGGCCCCCCGCGCCACACGAAGCATTCCGCGAAAGAGCACGACAACGAACAGCAGCAGCAATACGAACGCCCCGATCACGCCGTATTCCTCGGTGAAGATTGCGAAGATGAAGTCGTTGTATGGAGCCGGAAGGTGAATCTTCTGACTGCTCTTGCCCGGACCAACGCCGGATAGTCCGCCAAGAGCGATGGCAATACGTGCCTGCTGCGCCTGAAAGCCTTCGTCCTGCGAGCTGAACACTGCTTCCTCGCTGGTATGCGGGAAGATCTTGACACCAACGAACGCCTCAACGCGAGCTGCCCGGGCCGGACTGAACATCAGCATGGCGACGGCAAGCGCCAGGAACGTCATCCCCAGTCCCGCGATGTGAAGGGTACTAACCCGACCCACAAAGCACATGGCGACGGCCGAGGCAAGCACGAGCGCCGCAGTTGACAGGTCCTGCATTCCAATCAGGCCGATTGTTACTACGACCCACAGGAATAGGGGTGCGAACGCTCTTCGGAAGGACTTGATGTACTCCTGTTTGCGAACGAGAAGTACCGCTAGGTGGACCATGAGTGCCACGCGGGCGAGGTCAGACGGTTGGAACCCGAAGGCGCCGACACGCAACCACCGCGCCGCACCACCACTAGCTTCGCCAACAATCAACACGAGCACGAGGAGTCCGAGTGAAAGGATCAACGCGTATCGTGCGTGTCGCGCGATGACGCGGTAATCTATCCGGCTTATCACCAGCATCGCGACCAAGGCCAGAACGATCTTCGCGACGTGACTTATCAGGAACCGCTCAGTGTCGCCACCTGCCTTTGTCTGTGCCAGAAACGTGATCGCGCTGTATACGGCAACCACTCCGATTGCCGAAAGCGTCAACACGATCCAGACCAGGTATCGATCCAGCGTGGGTACTCCGCTACCATTTCCGCGGGTCGAGGTCTGGCGTCCACCGGCTATGCTCGCACTCCTTCCCATCTCTACAGCGACCCCACAAGCTTTTTGAATGTGTCTCCTCTATGCTCGTAGTTCTCAAACATGTCGAAGGACGCGCAGGCCGGGCTTAGCAGAACGACGTCGCCCTCTTCTGCGACAATTCGCGCAGTTTGCACGGCCGCATCCATGGAGTCGACGCGTACAGCGCGACTGGCCTCAGGTCCGAGTTCGGCCTCGATCTCCTCAGCGCTTTCTCCCAGCGCTATCAGGGTCCGAACGCGCCTCCGAACCAGCTGGCGCAAAGACGAGTAGTCGTTACCCTTATCACGTCCGCCGGCGATCAGCACAATTGGCTCCGTGAAGCTTTCAAGCGCGTACCAGACGGCGTTCACGTTTGTGGCTTTCGAGTCATTGTAGTAACGGACGCCATCGAGTTCTCGCACAAACTCTAGTCGGTGGGGCACACCCTGAAAGCTCGCAATGCTTTCACGAATGACGTCGCTCCGCACCTCCATCGCTCGCGCCGCGACCGCAGCCGCAAGCGAGTTGTAGAGGTTGTGCCGGCCCCGCAGTGGCAGGTCTTCTGTCGGCATGCGCATCTCTTTGTTATTAACTCGGATTATCATCTCGTCTCCTGCGAGAAAGCCTCCTTCCGCGACTTCTTCTCGCAGGCTGATCGTCAGTCTTCGTGGTCCATCGGTGGTGGTTGTGATGTCACGAAGCAACTCGTCGTCGCCGTTTACGACCAACACGTCGTCGGTGCGCTGATTCTCATACACGCGAAGCTTGCTGCTCGCGTAAGCGTGAAAATCACCGCCGTAGCGGTCCAGGTGGTCTGGCGTGATGTTCAGAATCACTGACACCCGCGGTCGGAATAGCCTGATGTGGTCGAGCTGAAAGCTTGACACTTCGAGCACAACAACATCCTGCGGGCCTGCGGTGAGGGCAATGTCAGAGAAAGCAGCGCCGATGTTACCCGCCACGAAGACGTGTCGCGACGTATCTCTCGTCGCGTACTCCAGGATGTGGCCAGTCAACGTCGTTGTCGTAGTCTTGCCGTTAGAACCCGTGATTGCCACGATATCCGCAGCACAATGCCGGAAAGCCACTTCGATCTCTGACAGCACTGAACGCTGGATAGAGATCGCCTCCTGAACGATGGCGGCCTCCGTCGGCACGCCGGGACTCAGAACCATTGCCTCACAGTTCAGCGCTGACGCCGTGTGAACGCCTGATTCCCAGTTGATCCCGTGGGCATCGAAGAGATCAGTCGTGTTGCGGTCGATCTGCCCAGCGTCACTGACAAACACCGAGGCGCCTGTCTCAGCGAGCATTACTGCTGCGGCTACTCCACTTCGCTGTGCTCCTATGACAGAGTAGTCGTACACGTTCAGCGAATCCGAAGGGTCAGGAGTGTCGATATGACCGTGATCACCGTCACGAGCCAGAACCGGACAACAATTTTGTTCTCATGCATCCCCATGCTTTCGTAGTGATGATGCAGCGGAGCCATGCGAAATACGCGCTTCCCCGTTCCGGTCTTCTTTCGGGTGTACTTGAAGTAAGTCGTCTGGATGATTACCGAGACCGACTCCGCGAAAAACACGAGGCAGAGCAAGGGCAGCAACAGCTCCTTCTTGATCATCAGCGCCATCGTGCCAACGGCGGCGCCGAGCGCCAGTGCTCCAGTGTCTCCCATGAAGACCGAGGCGGGGTGCCCGTTGTACCAGAGAAATCCGAGGCACGCCGTTGCCAATGCGGCGGCAAAGATGGTCAGTTCGTTTGCGCCCGGCAGGTACATCTCATTCAGAAAGTCGGCGATCTGAAAATTGCCGGCGACGTAGCACAGCCCGACCAGTCCGGTGGCGACGATTGCGGTCACGCCGGCGGCGAGCCCGTCAAGCCCGTCTGTCAAGTTCACTGCGTTAGAGAGCGCGGTGATGATGAACACGCAAACGGGGATGTATACGAGCC
>JANQRN010000059.1 GCA_028284545.1 Rhodothermales bacterium
CCCCAACCCTCCACCTTCAACCCTCAACCCTCAGCCTTCAGCCTCCAGCCTACAGCCCCTTCCAATCCCTATCTTCCGGCCGATAACACCGGTACGCTCGCCAGGGCCACGAAACCGTAGCAACGAGGCGACCGTATCCGCCAGTCCCGACCGTCAACGCATTGCGCCCGAGGGCCCGACCCCTCGGCCCCACTTTCCCCGCCAATGGACCTCAAGTCCGCAGCCGTCAACGCCGGCAGATACGTCAAGGACCTCGTCCTGAACCAGTACTTCTGGGCAGGCATGCTGGGCCTCCTACTGATCGGCGTGACCGGGTACTTCGTCGTCGACAGGTTGCTGATGCCAACCTATACCCGCCACAGTGCTACAACGAACGTCCCAGACGTCAGAAACATGCCCGTGGCAGACGCCGAGCGGCTGTTGACGTCGCTCAACCTGCGTGTCGAGACCGAAACGGTTCGGAGGCTCAAACCGAATATCCCGATCAACGCAGTCGTAGATCAGAACCCCATCCCCAACGTGCCCGTCAAGGCAGGCCGGCGGGTCTACCTTACGGTCAACGCGGGCTCCAATCCCGACGTCGTCGTGCGAGACGTGACGACAAAGTCGCTCAGACAGGCCGGCAACGAATTGCGGGCGGATGGCCTCCGTATTGTCGAGAAGGCGGATCCGGTGCCCTCGCCGCACGACGGGGCCGTAACGCGAACCGACCCTCCCGCCGGTACGACGCTGAAGCAGGGCGACATCGTCACGCTGTACTACAGCACCGGCCTCGGTGACAAGCAGGTCACCGTTCCGACCGTCGTGGGGATGACGCTCCGCGAAGCCGAGGCCGAGTTGCGAAGCGCCAACTTGCGTTCCGTCACCGTGCGCGTCGGAGACGCCGCCTTCCGCTCGCCCGAGGACTCAGTGGCAGCGCAGGGAACCGAGCCTGGAGCAAGCGTCCGCGAAGGATTCGTCGTGCGGCTGTATCCCCGTGCCCGAACCCGCTGATACCCGTCTCAGTCTTCGACCGTGACCGAGAATGATCCGTCGGTTGCGACTGAGACGCGCTCGCGGTGCTTCGTCTGAATGAGCCGACCTACGTAATCCGGCTGAATCGGGTACTCGCGGTGCCCTCGGTCGACGAGCACCACGAACTGAATCGACCTCGGACGCCCCAGCTGCACAACCGAATCAAGCGCGGCCCGTGCTGTCCTACCCGTAAAGAGCACATCGTCGACTAGTAGAACGTCTCGATCGGTCACATCCAGGTCCGTACCCACCGGTGAGACGGATCGATCCGGATCTCCGACCACGTCGTCGCGAAAGGCGCTCACGTCAAGCCCGTATAGCGGCACTTCTGTTTCGGCGACGCGGCCAATTTCTGCTGCGAGCTTTTCGGCGACGTGCACGCCCCTATCGCGGATTCCCAGAACCACGAGTTGCTCCACACCACGATTTCGCTCAACGACTTCGCACGCCAACCTGAGCATAGTCCTTCGTGTGCGCTCGGGCGACATGATGACCGTCCGTCGCGCGTCCATCTAGAACATCGCCTTGATGCTGCCCCATGTGCGGCGAAGCGCGGTCGATGTGTAGTTGACCGACTGTGAGGCGAGTATTTGCCGGGCGCCTGACTGATAAACCGCCACGAGCTGGTAGTCAACTACGTCGCGGGAATCGGACGCGGACTTGAAGACCTGGTCATCTTTGTACTGGTACTGGCGGTTGATTCCCTGGGCGGGCGTCTCCTGTACCGTAACGAACTGACCATTGGAGAACGTCGAACGACGTTGGACTTCATAGGTGCGAACCGACTCTTCCACCTCAGACTCCCAGGTCAACACAAACGCCGCCCCAAGTTCATCAACCTTGAAGTAGCGCAGGCGCACCTCGTCGTCAGCCAGCCAGGCCGCGTCCGCACCACCACCGTAAGGCGTGAAACCGGCCGCAATCACAGCAACCGAGATCATTAGTATGGGTAGGCGGGCTCTCAACGTGTTGTACGGATCGTAGTACGAAGTGCAGGTCGAATGTTAATCTCAAGGCGGCAGCGATCACTCACCGGCCAACTGCCAATATGCTTCCGGGCTCCGTAAAGATCAAATTAAGCTTTCGTATCGGCTTCCGGGAGCCCAACATGAACCAGGCCTCCCAGACCGCGTCACGGATAAAACCGCAAAAAGTGACCTCAGGGGGTCACGGACACATCGGTTTGGCCCCTAGCCGCCGGCCAATGCCGAGCTCGGCTGACTACCGCCCACGACAGCGACGACACAGACCATACAACGTCAGGGCGTGCCGCCTGATCTCGAAGTCATAGATACCGCCCACCATGTCTCGCACCCCCTGCAATCGCGGATCACAGAATTCGAGGACCTCGCCGCACTGCTCGCAGATCAGATGATCGTGCTGCCAGTACGCGTACGCTCTTTCATACTTAGCGTGTTTTCCTCCAAACTGGTGCCGTACGACGAGATCACACTCTACCAGAAGGTCGAGTGTGTTATACACGGTGGCGCGCGAGACACCCACGCCCTTCTCCACCAGTTTCTTCAGGAGTGATTCTGCGTCGAAATGTCCGTCGGTCTCGTACACCTCGTCAAGAATCGAAAACCGCTCGGGCGTCTGGCGCTGATTGTTATCACGCAGGTGCTGCGCGAACACCTCTCGAACCTCAGCCTGTTGCGGAAAAACGGACATCAAGTACACCTGTTTCGGTCGTTACCAAGCGCGAGAGTCGGTGTTCCTCAGTCGCCGGTCATCGACGGCGTCACAAGTTGCGCGCGAGGTCCTTCCATATCTCGTCGTGTATTGCTGCTCGTCTTGCCCTGGCATTCAGCCTGACGACGCGGTCTGGTTCCTCTGACGCCACGCGTTCGTACGCGTCGGCTACGCGGTCGAAGAAAGATCTGCCGGCGGCTTCCATCCGGTCGTCATCTACGTCTGCATACCGCGATCGCGCTTCCTCCGGATCGATCGCGAGATAGTACGTTCGATCAGGAACGAGTCCGTCAGTGACGCGCAGGTTGAATTCCCTCAACCATTCAAGTGACGCGGCAGCGCGACCACCACCCTGGTACGCCAGCGTCGAGTCGGTGAACCGGTCGCAGATCACAACATAGCCCTCAGCCATCCGTGGCCTTACCACGTCGACAACTAACTGCGCCCTTGCGGCCGAGAAAAGCAACAACTCCGTGAATGGCGCTATTGAATTGTCTGTGTCCAGAAGTATGTCGCGGATCTGTTCAGACAGGCGCGTTCCGCCGGGTTCCCTGACAACGACGACGTCGCGCCCGGCATCGGTTAATCTCTCGCGGAGCAACTCGATCTGGGTCGACTTTCCGCTGCCGTCAACGCCTTCAAATGATATCAACACGGCACTACACTACTTCCTTGTTTTCTCTCGTTTTACAAAATATCACGTTTGTGCCGGTTCGCCGCAGCAAAGCGCTCTGCGATGCCGAGTGTGGTACCTTGATAATCGAAGTATGCCCGAGTATACTACGTCCTCTTTTGAATCAAGCGGGCGTTTCCGGGATTCGATCCGGTTGTCAACTGTTGAACCTCATTACGTCTTCATCGCAGACACTTATTAATGTTCGATTTCGGATTTGATGACCACGAGGATCTTACCGACTCCGGGCGACTCCAGGAACTGGTAGAGTCGTACGAGCAGTCGGCGGGTGACGCCTACCTGGATTCTGACATGCTCGAGGACATCGCGACGTTCTACTTCGAGCATGGACGTTTCGACTCGGCCCTCGGCGCAATCGACCGCATCCTGAAAACGCATCCGTTTTCCTCGGATGCCTGGGTGCGTCGCGGCGTTCTGTTGAACAACCTCGCGCGTCACGAGGAAGCGCTGCATGCTTACGGCCGCGCCCTCGAGCTCAACCCGACCGACGCTGAGACGCTGATCAACCAGGCAATTACGTTCGACACGCTTGATCGACCCGAGGAGGCCGTGGCGGCCTACGAAAAAGCGCTCGAGATTGACGGGCGTAACGAAGACGCGCTGTTCAACTTTGGTGTGACGCTTGAGAGACGACAGCGCCTGCCTGAAGCAATCGTTGCTTTTGAGCAGTGTGTCGAAGTGGAGCGGGAGCATCCGGAAGCTTGGTATGAGCTTGGCTTCTGCTACGACCGGCTCGGTGAAAACTCTCGTAGTGTTGAGTGTTATGACCGGCATATCGACATCGATCCGTACTCGCAGGACGCCTGGTACAACCGTGGCATCGTGCTCAACCGTATGGGAAGCCACGGTGAAGCCGTCAAGTCCTACGACATGGCTTTGGCGATCAATGAGGAGTTTGCGTCGGCTCACTACAACCGTGGCAACGCGCTGGCGAATCTGGGAGAGTTGCAACCGGCCGTTAACAGCTACCTTCGCGTAATCGACATCGAGGGCGGCGACGCAGCCACCTTCTACAACGTGGCGCTTGCGTTTGAGGAGCTCGGGCAACTTGAAAGTGCGATGACGTACTTCAAGCGCGCCGTGGACGTGGACGATAAATACGCCGAAGCGTGGTATGGGCTTGGCTGTTGCGAAGACGCCCTTGGTCGAAGCGTCGACGCGTTAACACACTTCATGCGCGCAATCGAGTTGAACCCGCGTGTGCCGGACTTCTGGTATGCGCGCGCCGACTGCGAGTACAATCTCGGTCGCGTCGAAGAGGCAATTGTCTCTTATCAAATGCTCGTACGACTGGATGGCGGCAACCGGGAAGCACTGCTCGATTATGCTGAGACGCTTTTCCAGGCGGGCCGCTATCAAGATGCGCTGGAGGCCTATCGCCGCGTATTGAAGCTCGAGCCCGACTGCGCCGGTGCGTACGTGCAACAGGCGAAGACCTTGTTGGCCATGGGACGGACGGACGACAGCCTGCGTTCGCTGAAGCTCGCGATCCTGATCGACCCGGCCCAGCGTGCCCAGGTTTCGGCTGCTTGCCCCGACTTGATGCGAGACAACAAGATTCGTCGGCAGCTCGGCCTGTAGCCCCTCGAGTGCCGCAATCCCTCCCGAAAGCCAGGCCCTTCTTGCACGTTGCCCAGGGTCTCCTCATGGGCGCGGCCGATTCGGTGCCAGGGGTGAGCGGGGGGACGATGGCGCTCATCGTCGGGATATACGAACGGCTACTCGCCTGCATCGGCACCGGGTTTCGCGCCATCCTGCTCCTCCTGAAGCTGGACATCAAGGGCAGCCTCGAACGCCTCCGCGCGGTCGAGTGGGCGTTCCTCCTTCCGCTAGTCGTCGGCATTGGGTCGGCAATTCTTGTTGCCGCGCGGTTCATTCCCGGTCTGCTGGAGTCGTATCCAGCGCACATGCGGGGACTATTCCTTGGCATGGTGGCAGCGTCTCTCGCAATTCCATGGAAGCGCATCGAGCAGCCAAACCGCACGCACGTGCTCGTAGCCGCTGCCGCAGCCGTACTTGCCTTCTTCTTCTCGGCACTCCCAGGGAGTGCCGCAGGCGGCGATCCCTCTCTTCTTCGCGTCTTCCTGACGGCGTCTGTTGCGATCTGCGCCATGATACTTCCGGGCGTGAGCGGCGCGTTTCTCCTCGAAGTGCTTGGTCTGTACGAGCCGACCCTCGCCGCCATCAACGCGCGGGATCTTGCCTACGTCGCGGTTTTTGCGCTGGGCGCAGTCGCGGGACTCGGCTCGTTTTCGCTGCTGCTAACGCGTCTGCTTCGAACTCATCACGACGTCACGATGGCGGCGCTCGTCGGGCTAATGGTCGGCTCCCTGAGAGCGCTGTGGCCGTGGCAAGACGAGGCGCGCACGCTTGAAGGCCCGCCCGCACTTGAGACAGGACTTGCCGTTGCGGCGGTTGCGCTCGTCGGCTTCCTGATCGTCCTGGGAATCGAGAAAATCGGGGAGGCGCGATCGCGTCATTCCTGAACCGCCAGGCGAATCACACCGAGTTGTCCGGCACCCGGCGATCCGCCACGAAAGACATGCGGCGTATGTCCGGTGGCCTCGCTGAATCGGGCAACAACCTCTTCGAGACGGCCTTCGGCATCCGGATGGCCGACAACGGCGACCGTCCCCCCAGAGCCACCACCGGTAATTCTCCCTCCGGCCAGTTCACCCGGAGCTGCCGCTTCATCCACCAGTTGAACGATGAGGTCGGTACGCTCCGAGCCGAGACCACACTGGCCGTAGGAGTGATGGGACTGACGCATGAGGGTGCCAAGCGTTTGAACAGACCTGGCATCTGACGGGCTTCGCAGTTCAGCCGCAAATAGGTGCACGCGCAGGTTCTCGTATATCGCGTGGCTCGTAGGCGCACGCACGGGGTAGACCTCCCCGCTATCAATCCGCACCACGTCATCCGTCAGTCCGCCGTACTGGCGCAAGAAACTCGCGCCGTCCATTGTCTCTGGCAGAAACGCCTGGTGCTTGGTCTCGAAATCCGGGGGCAGCATGTTGCACAGGTATCCGTTCCACTTCGGATCCTCCACCCGAACTGTACCGGCCCGGCCGGTTGACACGCGCAGCCCCTCGCGTTCCGCGATAATCCTGTAGCCCATGAACGCACCAATGCGGGCGTTCGTGTACGGTGAACCGGATACGGCGTGCCGCTCGCCGGAGTCTATGCCCCAGACGCGGACGTCTTCCGGGAGTGGAATCGAATCCACGATATGTGCGGGCTGACACACGAGCGCCATCAACCTGTTTGACTCTCCGCACGCCACTGCCATCTGGTCCATGATCCCGCAGGCAGCCCCGACGACGCGATTCTCGACCACCTGGCACAGGCGGGCAACCTCACCCGGCAGCAGCGTCAAACGAAACGCTGCGGCGAGCGCGGTCATCGTTGCCACCTCGAGCGCAGCTGACGAACTCACACCCTTTCCTTCGGGCACATCCGAACGCAGGTAGATGGTTGCGCCAGATGTGAAATGGACGGCCCGCTCGCGCATGAGGACGAGGAAACACCCTGCGACGTAGGCCGCCCAGCTTTCGTCGGGCTTGGCTTCAAACCGACGCTGTGCAACTTCGTAGTGCACCGGAGTGTCGTCGTCTGATACCAATTCGGCGAGCGACATCACGAATGCCTCCCGTCTTCCCTCGCTGACAATGCGGATCTCGGTCGACGTACTCGTCTGCACCGCGGCAAGTACCGCCTCTCGCGTTGGCCACTGCAGGACAAGTGAGCCCGAGTAGTCGGCCACGCCGCCCATTACATCAAGTCGACCGGGGGCCCGCGCGACCACAATCTCTTGTCCAGCCTCAAAGCGCGCATCTGCAATGCGGCCAGAGAGCTGCTGCAAATCAGCGATGAACTGCTCCACGTCTGACAGCCCGTGCGAATCACCCGAGACCAGCTTGATCATATCAGCGAGCGCTTTCGAAGCGCCTCCTGCAAGTGAGGTTCGACGAGGCTGCGGATGTCCTGATTGGCATACCCCACCCAGGCAACATCCTCATCAACGGTCAGCGGCGCGGACAAATTGCCTCCGGAAGGATCGGTCACGATTACGCCTGCCTCCCGCGCGATGAGCTCGGCGCACAGATCGTAGGGGTGGCAACAGATCCCTGATGTAACGCCTCGGCTGTTCAGAAGCGACTCAATTGGCTGGCGCAGGTCTGCTACAAAGCGATCGTGGCCAACCATGAGCTCGTACAGTTGCCCGCCTGAAGAGATGTATTGATCCTCGAAGCACAGCGCCCGGCCGGCTTCAATTGGCCCCACCGCTCCGGCGACAACCTCCTCGTCGATTTCAGAAAGTTCGATGCGCGCGCCAGGGAAGAAGCGGGTGATCGTTGAAAAGCCGTGGCGTAGTGTGTTCGCCGTCGATGGCGTCAACTCAAAAGGCGTGTGATCCCCGGTAGTGCGGTTGTATCGCACTGCGTGCGCGCCACCGCCCTTCATGGCCCACAATTCATCGGATAGGTGCTGCTTCACGAGCGGTATTTCGGTTTGCAGCGCCAGCTGAATATCGGCGAGGGACGTTGCGGCTCCCCGGTTCGGGGCAACGCCTGTCAGCACCCAGGCACTTCGCTTCTGGTACATCAACCCGCGGGTGCCGTCGATCGGATCCACAATAATCCGCCAGCGAACATCCTCGGCCCTGGTACCCACCGGCAAGATGTAATCCCGATCCAGGCCCTCCGCGATCAACATCACGGGGTCGCGGCTCGCGATTTCCGCGTCTACAAACTCCACGAGGAGCGCTTCCCCGACCCTGTCGATGGTATAGATCGTGTCGGCCGGACTCTCAGACTCGACACGGGCCAGCTCTTCCCCAGCGTTCGCCTCGCATGAGGCGACAACGGCGTCTCGAATCTTTCGGTGCAGGACCTGCAGTGGCGCAAGCATCCAGGCTACATCAGCCATCGGAACTCCCCTCTTCCGTATAGTGGACCCGACCGTCCACGCCGCGGAGCTCGGCCGCCTTCTCCTCGGGCCACGTGTCGCTTACGAAGTTCCCGCCGCCGATCTCGGGTCCGGCGAGGTGCTTCAGCAAGTGTGGTTTGCGCATCGGCGGCTGGAACTCGATATAAAAGTGGTATCCCGTCGAATCACTCCCGTCCACGGGGGCCTGCTGCAACGTCATTACGTATGGAAATGGCATCCGCCAGAGGTTGTCATACCGGACCACAAGCTGCCTCAGCGCCTTTGCCAGACCCGCGCGCTCAGTGTCGCTCAGACCCGTAATGTCAGCGTGACTATTTCGCGGTACCACGTATGCCTCGTACGCGTACCGTGCAAACCATGGTACAAACACGACCGCGTGCTCGTTCTCCCATATGACGCGGGTTCCCGCTTCACTTTCCAGTTGCATCACGGCTGAGAGCAGAGACCGACCGTTTGCCTCGAAGTACTTCCGGCAAACCGCCCGCTCCTGAGCAGCCCGCCTGAATACGAAGTTGGTGGCGTATATCTGACAGTGCGGATGTGGATTCGAGACGCCAACGGCCGCACCTCGGTTCTCAAATATCAGCACCTGACTGATATGCGAAAGGGCCGACAGCTCACGGAACTGTGCCTGCCACGTCGCGAGCAGTACGTCGATTTGTTTGTGGGACATCGTGGCCAGCGTTTGATCATGCCGCGGGCTGTAGCAGACCACGCGGGAATAACCGCGCGCGGGAAGCACCTTGTACAGTGCGTGCTCCGCGTGCGGGTCTGGGGCGTCATCGCCGACGCATGGGTGGTCGTTGTCGAAGACGAAGGTGTTCGTGTACTCTGGGTTTATCGCACCACCAACGCGACGGTTGCCCGGGCACAGATAACAGTCAGGCTCATAGACAGACGGTGGTCCTGAAGCGCCCGAGGTGACCGTTGTCCCGATCCACGGACGATCCTGTCGGTGGGCAGCAACGATGATCCACTCTTCGCGAAGCGGATGCCATCGTGTCTCCCATTTTGATTCGGACTCCCCTGCTGGTCGTTTGTCCGATCCGCCGATCATTGGGCTTTACTACCCGACATTGCGGCTGGCGTTGTCACCGCAACGCCATGCGCACTGGTACCTACCTCGATAACGCGCACTACGGCGTTCGTACTGACGTCGATAACAACCACGGTGCCGGTCCGAGAGTTATCACTGAAGATGCGGCGCGGCGTGTACTCGCCCGCGCCTGGCGGATTCCGGTTTGCGAGAAACAGGGTCTCTGCACCGGCCGTCACAATTCCAGCCGGTCCGGCAATCCCGTCGCCCAGGATGACGCGTTCAACAGAAAGCGGCGAGAGGGTTACCCGCGCGACAGAGTTTGTCCCAGCACTGGGAACGTACGCCACCTCAACGTCGGGCAAGAATACTGGCACCGTTGGGGCGTCATTCAATGGCAGCTCACCCACCAGCCGCACCGAGTCGGGATCAGCGACGTCGTGAACGAGGAGTGTGTTCGTATTGGCACCGGTCGTGATCATCCGGTTCGTGCCCGCAGAAACGGCGGCATACAGCATGCCGTGGGTGGGACCCCCAACTGGCACAAATGACACCGAATCCGTCGAGACGGCGATCCGTGTTAGCTGATTCTGACCAAAGCTTCCAGCAAACACAAACTCGCCGGAGGGGTGCAATGCCAGCGAGTGCGGGCGCGGAAATACGACCGGGATCAAGGTCAGTGACATCGATTCGCGGTCGATCTTGCCCACCGACAACGGCGGGTTCGGCGTGTCTGCGTCCCGTGAGACGTACAGCAAGTCTTCGGTCGGATGAACCAGTAGCGGCCCGGGCGCGACAAACGTAGTCTGCCCCGAGAGACGATTGTCTTGATCAAACCTTGCTACGGTGTTGGCCCCGGTCAGCGAGACATACCACGCTGACCCATCGGGCTCAGTGGCAATCGATGTCGGGCGCGCGGACGGGGGAAATCCTTCTTCAACAAGATCTACGATCCTGATCACGTGCATCGACTCAACGTCGATGATCGAAACGGTCGCGTCATCTGGATCAGTAACGAAGAGCCGACCGCCCAGATTTGAGTTGGGGACCGTCCGTGCATCGTTGCGGGCGCCGCGATCGATCCACAAGCGGAGCGTCTCGATGTCATCAGCTGACAGCGAATCCCCACCGACGTCGGCGGGATGTGGGCTCGCCGTATCCGTGATCATCCGAATCAGCCTGCTGCGGTTGGCGTCGAACGGCACGACTGCAGCCGCAAGGTCTGACCCCGCCACAACCGCCTGCCAGGAATCCAACCGAAGGCCGCCCTCGGCCGTAGCGGCGCCATGACAGGAGGTGCACCGCTGTTCGAGGACCGGCTGCACAGACGTGCTGTACTGGATCACTACGGGCAGCGTCGGGTCAGTGAACTGATCTTCATTATTGACCAGCTCACAACCCGGCAGCACAGCCACAATGGCGACTGCCGCCGCAATTCTGAGTATGGGACGATACATCGGGGTACCCGGTGGTGGCGGGTGGTGAGGATTACAATCTACGAATCAGACGATGGATGCCGTCTGCGGTTACGAAACGTAGTGGGGGCAGACATCATTGCCCGGTCCGCCTCCAGCGTGCGAAGGACGTCCCAATTCTGGAATTGAACCCTGGGCGCCGATTGTGCGTATCATTATGCTGTAACCAACGCGCGCGAGCGCACAATGAATGGCCAAGCAAGAACCGATAAAGCAAGAAGGTGTTGTCACCGAGGCGCTGCCGAACGCTCAGTTCCGCGTCCAGTTGGACAACGGGCACACAATCCTGGGGCTCCTCTCAGGCAAGATGCGCAAGTTTTTCATCCGCATTCTGCCGGGTGACCGCGTCGACGTGGAAATGTCTCCCTACGACCTCACGAAGGGACGAATCGTCTACCGTTACAAGGGCTAGGCACCGTCGGCGGCCACGTAGTAGACGTCCGCCACCTTCTCGTTTGCCTTGAGCACCTCCAGGGCCTCGGCCTCCTGACCAGGAGGGACCGCCACGATTATCTCGTTTGGCGGTGCGCGCAGACTTACGATCTGCGTCTCATCTTCCCGACCCTTCATCCACTCAGTAACCGCCCACTCGGCTTCGTCTGGGTCGGTGCCGCTGCGAAATGTCGCACGCACGTGGTGGGACGGTGAGATCGCGATCGCAAACTGGTCAACCATCGTAACAGCCGGATGCGACCTGAGGGACGCGACCTCGTCATCTGTGAATGGAGCCACTGCGTTCGCAATGACCTCCACCTCGTAGAATCGAATCTCCGCGACGCTGAGCCCCGAGGCTACGACCAGCGCCTCTGCGTCCTGCTGCGTGACCCCCGAAGAGAGGACAACCGACAGTCGTCCCGGCTGCACGGTGATCGCCTTCGGCGGATCAAAGGATACGGTCTGCGCCACGGCTACTCCCGCGCAAGCACCAAGCCCTGAAATCAGGGCCACCGCGGCGAGTACGGGAATCAATGGGCCCTTGCGCTTACTTGACAACGACAAGTTTCTCGCTGATTTCTACCTCGCCGCCGCGAACAACAACAAAGTAAGTGCCCGACGGAAGGTCCTCGGCGTTAACCGGATACTCAAATGTGGACCCTGGCGTGACCTGGGCGTTGGCGAGTCGCACAACCTCGCGACCAAGTACGTCGTAAACGCCGACGCTCACGTTCGCCGAGCGGGTCACTTTCAGCGTAACGACGCCATCGGAGCTGAGCGGATTGGGCGCGATTGACAGAACATCCTCTGCCAACGGTATGTCTGAGGGCTCATCGACGCTGACGGCCGCGCCGCCCCGGGGCTGAACAATGAAGAGACCGTTGCTCGACGACACCAGCACGTTCCCCGAGGCAAAAAACGGATACACGCTCCACGCGCCGTCAAAGGGGCTCACGCCACCGCCGCCCTGACCCGAGGCATTCGGCATCGTGTCGAAGTAACCCACCTCGACAAGATTCTCCGGATTCGACACATCGGTTATACGAAGGCCGTTCAGGTAGTGCGCCTGGAAGAGACGATCACCAACGACGTACATGTTGTGATCGATATTCGTCGAGCCGTGATCAAATTGCGACACCATCTGGGGGTCATCCAGATCTGTCAGGTCCCAGATCACCGTCCGCGTGGTTGACACCGCGCCGCGACGCTCATCCAGTTCGTCGTCCTGATAGAAGTATCGATGATCATCCGTGAACCAGCCCTGGTGGACGTACTGGGCGGTCGGATACGAGGCCTTCGCGATGATTTGCGGATTCCCCTTGTCGCTGACGTCTGCCAGCGAGATGTCTGTCTCGTTCGACCCGACGCAGATCTCGCGACCAGTGTAGTCTGCGTCTGGCCCGGCGTAGTTGACGCACTGCGCGTCGTGCGTATAACCGGTGCCGCGACGACCCGTACCCACGTGTGAGAAGCACCCCACGAAGGCAGGAGCATCCGGTGTTGTCAGGTCGATCATGTGAAGGCCACCGCCGCACGACTGACCCGCCGAGTTCACTCCCACGGCGTAACCGAATCCGCTCGATTCGTTGATAACAATATTGTGGGCGCTGCCGATCGAGTCGTAGACCGCTACCGCAGAGAAGGTCTGGGGCACAGTCATCCCGCGCAGTGTTGTCAGGTCGAACACCTGCATCCCATGGTTGCCGGCGCCGTCGGCGACGATGTAGGCATGGTCATCGTAGACCTTGATGTCGCGCCAAATTGCGGCTACGGTGTTCGTTGGCAGGTTGCCAAGGTAGATGGGTGCAACCGGATCGGTTACGTCCACAAACGCCGTCCCGTCTTCGCGACCCACGAGTGCGTATTCGCGCCCCGTCGTATTGTCCGTCCACCCCCAGATATCGTTCACGCTGATGCCAAGCGCCCCGCCAAGTTCGACGGGCGACATATGCGCTGCGAGGTCTACATCGTTACACGGGTAACCATCTGCCATGCCGCTTGTGCAGGCCGTCTGTGCGAGTGACGCCGCCGGAACGGCTCCGAGCAATACGAGAGTCAGGAGAATTCTTCGAACTTCAGTCATGTAGCTACAATCTGCCCGGGATGAGCGCAAAGTGAGTGCGAACTGTGGTTAAGCCTTGCGTCGGTTTTGGTTTCACCTTTCTTAAATTGCGACGCAATCTAACCCCCTACATGTTCTCTCTTACGGGTAAAACGGCATTTGTCACGGGCGCGTCACGCGGAATCGGAGCCGCCTGCGCTCACGTCCTGGCACGTGCCGGCGCACGCCTTGTTCTCTGTGCCCGACGTTCAGCGCCGCTGGAGAACCTCGTGTCAACACTCACCGACAACCCGGCGGTGTACCACTTCACGTGCGACGTGCGGGACCCCGACGAGGTTGCTGCAGGGCTGTCAGCGCTGCCCAGCGACTTCGCCGAAATCGACATACTGGTGAACAATGCGGGCCTATCACGTAACCTGACGGGCGTACACGACCACGGAATCGATGACATCGACGATATGGTGGACACAAACGTCAAGGGGCTTCTCTACGTCACCCGAGCGGTTGTGCCCGGTATGGTGAGGCGAAATCGTGGGCACGTAGTCAATATCGGTTCGACAGCGGGCCACGATGTGTACGCCGGAGGCGGTGTTTACTGCGCTACAAAGCACGCCGTCGGCGCGATTACGCGCGGACTAAAAATCGATTTGCACGGAACTGCGGTGCGTGTGACCACAGTGGACCCCGGCCTTGTCGAGACAGACTTCAGCCTCGTTCGCTTTCGAGGTGATTCGGAACGCGCCGCCGCCGTCTACGCAGATACGCGACCACTCGTCCCCGAGGACGTTGCAGAAGCGGTGCTGTGGTGCCTCACGCGTCCGGAACGTGTAAACATTGCCGAGGTCATCATGACGTCGGTAGATCAATCCTCAGCCACTCTGGTGCATCGCCGCAAATGACACGTAGTCTGGTAGCCGCGGCAGCCTGCGGTGCATCCCTTCTCTTTGCGGCCGCTTGCGCCACGCCCGGCGGAATCACGCGAACGGACAGTCGGATTGACTCGCTCCGAACAGCCAATGTCGCGCTCGAGATGGAGCGCAGCAGACTCGCAGACTCGCTAGCGGCAATCGACTACGTCGTCTCCGGGGATGCTGACCGGGATATCTGGCGTCTCAAGAACGAGAACGCGAAACTGACATATGATCTGCAGTCTTGCCGCGAAGGCGGTGAGGTCATGGCCCGTCTCCTCGTTGACGAGCTGTTCGAACCGGCAAGTGCC
>JANQRN010000066.1 GCA_028284545.1 Rhodothermales bacterium
AGCAGGCTGGACCACATTTCGGCCAACGCGGCCTCTACCTCGTCGCGCGGTCCTACCCGATCGGGGTTGCTCCGGCGGCGCGGCTGACGATCGGGTGTCGAGTCCGCCAGGGCCGCAACGAGGGCCTCCCAGGGAACTGAGGAAATGACGTGTGATGGGCGCCCCGCTTCTGCGAGGACCATCTGCATGATACCGGCGCCTTCGGCAGGTTCAATTCCGAATTGAGCCGAGAGGTCAACTAGTGACGTGGATTTCTTGTCTGGATTGGACTCAGCGTCCGCGAGACTCTCCGCGTCGACACGCTTCATAAGGAAATCCTCTATTACGACCACCGGGTCGCCGCCCACGTCACGCACCACGATGTCAAACGAGATTAGCCCCGAAGAGCGTTGATCGCGACCGCCCGCGTCATTTCCAAGGGCGTTTAGCGTAACGTGGCTGACACATGCGGCCGGGAGGTGGCCAAAAATCCGAAGCCGACCGTAAGAGACCGGGACGTGCAGCCCCGGGTTCTGCACGTACTCCGGTGCGATCGCAGGCGCAAACCCCGTCGCGACATCGAAGAGTGCCGGGTGCAAGCCAAAATCGCGTGTCTCGGCCGCGTAGCTGTCTTTCAGGAGCAATTGTGCCGTAGCCTCGCCACGCCCAAACTTGGCGCCGTCGATGCAATTCCATCGTGGGCCGAATCTCAGATAGTGATCCTGATTGCTTCCGTTCCCGAACGGCACGCTGTCGTCGGGGATCGGCTTCTCCACGTCCGACGGATCAGGCGCATCCTGTGAAACGGCCTGGCGAACCTGACCGGAGGCCTGCCTGGAAACGTTTCCGACGTCGTCGACGGCCTGCAGCTCAAACAGGTATTCTCCTTCCTGAGGTGTGAGCACAAGTGACACGTCGACAGCCGCACCGTCCGGCACGAAAACTGGGAGCTCAAAGACCGCATTCGTGATCTCGATATCGGTGATGCCCGTCTCCAGTTCGAAAGCAGCGCGGGTCAACTCGATCAGGAGCGTACCGGGCGCGACGGCCCGACGATCCGCGAGCCGGTGCTCGTTTATGTACCAATCAGTAGCGGCGTCCAGTCTCGCATGGTATGCGATACTCCCGTCACGTTCTGATCTCCCGAAGAAGAGTACGTGTGCGAGTCTGTCAGTAGCGGTTCGCATCGTGACCGGATCCGCCCTTCGCGTCATCCCGAGGTTCCGCCACATGCCCCAGTTGAGCGCAAGGACTCGGAAATCAGCCGAGTCGAAGGCTTGTGCCGCCGAGGCGACGAACGCATTTGCAGCGGCGTAGTCGACCTGTCCGGCCGGCGCGAGGAATGCGCTTGTCGAACCAAACAGCGCGACGAACTCGCACCCGATGTTCCTGGCGGATGAGATGGCGTTCAGTGCCCCAACGGTCTTCGGTGCAAGGACGTTGTAGGCGGACTCTCCCGTCTTCGTGAGTAACGGCCCATCAGCGAGTCGACCCGCCGCATGGAAAATGCCGTGAATCGGTCCAAAGTGCTCTTGTACCCGACCCAGCGCCTGCTCGATCGCGGTCTGAGACAGCACGTCGGCGCTCTCGACAAGGACCTTTCCGCCCGCACTCTCGATTTCCTGGATCGAAACGATCCGCCGCGCGGCGTCAAGATCCTCGCCGTCCAGAATCTCTGGCCATGTACTACGGTCGTGAAACTTGGTGCGCGCCAGCAGCACTATGTTGGCTTCGTATCGCTCAGCGAGTTGGTGAGCCAATTCAAGCGCGATGCCACCCAGGCCGCCGGTAATCACGTACGTGCCCTGGCGCCGCATCAGGCTGGCATGTGCCGGCGGATCGACATGCGTTATCGCCGGGGCGTAGGCGCGACGATCGCGAATCGCTCGCACTGGCGATGAATCGGGTGTCGTCGAAGGTGCGAACGCCAGAGCAGAGCGAAGTTCTGAGACCAGTTCGCTTGTCGTCGCCGTCGGGGATAGGTCGATGTGGACTGCCTCGATCTCAGGCAACTCCTTTGTGATCACGCCGACCATCGACTCCAACATAGCACTGAAGGGCTCGGGCGCGGGATCTTCGTCAGTAATCTGAAAAGCTCCACCCGAAACCGCGTAGACGCGAACCGAGTCGGCCCCGGCGTTCGCCAGGGACTGGACAGATTCAAGCAGGGCGAAGAACGTGGAATTGAGTTTCTGGTCGGTCGAAGTCGCCTCACTGATATCTAACGGAGTCAAGAGAACAAGGTCGGTCAACCGACTTGCATCCAGGCGTTCCGCGGCTTGGATCTTAGGGGCCCACACGACTTCATGGTTCCCTTCCGTGGCGAGGGTATCAGCTAGCGCACTTCGGATAGTCTCCGGCCCACCGACGAGCAAGAACCGTCGCCTTTTTGTGATGCGCGACGGGCGCACAACCTCGGGTCGCCAATCCCGGGCGTAAAGCCACGAGGCCAAGTCTGCGCGCTTGTTGAGAGCTCCTTTCCACGTTGATGCAGAGTCCGGCGCGTTGGCTGTGCGACTGCCGGGCCCCGGGCGGATCCAGTAGGACGAGCGCTCAAACGGATAGGTCGGTAGCGATACGCGGTACGGGTCCGCATCGGCGAATTCTTCGGTCCAGTCGACCGGGAGCCCGTGGGACCACGCCGCTGCAAGTGCCGACTTCAGGACGTGCTCGTCATCGTCGCGCTCGGTCGGATGACGCATCGAGACGATCGTTCTCGTCGTCCCAAACGTTGGCTGCATGCGCGACAGCGACGTGAGGGTTCGACCGGGCCCGACCTCGATCACGACCACCTGTGACCCAGACAGGACGATCGCCGCGCAGTCGGCAAACCGAACGGTTCCACGAAGGTGACTGGCCCAGTATTCCGGATCGGTCGCCTCTGAATCTGTGATCCAGGTACCGGTGACGTTCGACGCAAACGGCACACTTGGTTTGTTGAAGACAATCTTCTCAAGCGCCCGCCGAAAGTCCGGCAAGATCGCATCGATCATCGGCGAGTGGGCCGCAACGTCGATACGCACGCGACGAGCCTCGATGTCTGCATCCGCCAAGGTCGACTCGAAAGCGGCCACTGCGGGTGCGGGCCCCGCGACGACAATCATGTCGGGCGCGTTCTCGACGGCAACGGAGAGTTCGTCTGTGAGATACTTCTGGATTGTGGAAACTGAGGCCGGGACGCTTGTCATGGCGCCGGGCGGGAGCGATTCGAAGAGGCGTCCTCGCGCCGACACGATGTCGAGCGCGTCTTCGAGCGAGAATACACCGGCAAGGCAGGCTGCGGTGTACTCGCCCATACTATGCCCAAGCAGTGCTCGCGGTCTAACCCCGCGTGAAATCCACCACTGGGCCAACGCATACTGCACGGTGAAGAGCGTTGTGAGTGCGACCAGGGGACGGGACTCGGAACCGGGAGCCGGGGATCGGCCCGGCAGCAGGTAGTCCGAAATGTCCACGTTCCCTGACTGCTTCAGACGCGCGATGCAAGCGTCAACAGCACGCGTGTAGACATCGTCAGACCCGTGCAGAGCAGCGCCCATCGAGGCATACTGCGCTCCGCCGCCGGAGAAAGCAAAAACTGGAAGCGGATTGTCGAGCGCGTCGGCACGTGCCGACCACTCCGACGGTGTTCGCAGCAGGCGGATGGCACGATCCCGCGACGGAGCTACGACGGCCGCTCTGTTTCTGAATGCAGATCTTCCTTCGGCGAGCGTGTACGCGGTGTCGATGAGGTCGAGGTTTTCTTCGGACAGCGTAGCGGCGAGCTGATCGGCCACGGACGCCAGGGCGCCAGCACTTCGCGCCGACACAGGCAGCACTACGTGACGATTGTCTGGTGATCGAACCGCAGTGTGCCGCCTGTCCTGTGCGGGGGCCTCTTCGACAATGACGTGCGCATTCGTGCCGCCCACACCGACAGAGTTGACGCCGGCCCTTCGAATTCCACACCGGGGTGACCACGGTCGAGGAGTTGAGTTTACGTAGTAGCGCGTCTCTGGCAACCCCAGCGCAGGGTTCGCATTGGCAAAGTGCAGGGTTGGCGGAATGACGCCGGCCTTCATGGCCAGAATTGTCTTGATCAGGCTCGCGATACCCGCGGCTGTATCCAGGTGGCCGATATTCGACTTGACAGATCCGAGCGCGCACGGCTCGGCGTTGACGTCATCTGAGGCGTACGCTTCTTTGATCGCGGCGAACTCGATTGGGTCTCCGACTGGAGTGCCTGTGCCGTGCGACTCGATGAACGAAACACTTCCCGGGTCAACGGCCGAGATGGCCAGTGCCTCGGCCTGCGCTCTCGCCTGCCCCTCCACGCTGGGAGCGAGGTAGCTGACCTTCATCGATCCGTCGTTGTTCACGGCCGAGCCGCGAACTACCGCATGTATCGTGTCGCGGTCCCTGACCGCGTCGGCAAGTCGCTTCAGTGCGACTACCCCAGCACCACTACCGAAGATGGTGCCGCTTGCCGCAGCGTCAAACGGCCGGCAATGGCCGTCGCGCGAGAGGATTTCCCCTTCCTGAAAGAGGTACCCTTTCATCTGGTCGATCTGAATGGTCACTCCGCCGGCGAGGGCAACGTCACATTCGCCGGCAAGCAGGTTCTGGCAAGCGACGTGGACGGCTACCAGGGAGGTGGAGCAGGCGGTTTGGATGTTGAGGCTCGGGCCGCGCAGGTCAAAGTTGTACGAGACGCGGGTACTCAAGAAGTCCTTGTCGTTTCCGGTGTGGCGGATGAGAAACTCGCCAACAGAGTCCATCAGCTCCGGGTTCGACGCCAGGTTGTACATCATGTAGGCCGTCATGCCGCTGCCGGCGAATACACCTACCGACCCTCCATACCGATGCGGGTCGATGCCGGCGTCCTCCAGCGCCTCCCACGAGCACTCCAGGAACAGCCGGTGCTGCGGGTCCATGATCGCGGCGTCGCGCGCGCTAAATCCGAAGAAATCGCGGTCGAAGAGATCGATGCCGTCAAGGACGCCGTTTGCGCGAACGTAGTTCGGGTCGCGAAGCAGGGTGTCTGCTATGCCCCTGTCACGTAGTTCCTCAACCGAAAAGAAACGGATAGACTCTCGGCCGCTTTCGAGGTTGTCCCAGTAGGAACGCAGATCCTCCGCGCCCGGGAAACGACAGGACATTCCCACCACCGCGATCGAAGCGGCTTGTGCGTCGGGGTCGGAAATGTGGTCGTCCAAGTCAGCCTGCATTGTGATCGGTCGAGCCCGAATACTAATGGCTTCGGCGCTGAGCAGCGGCCCTGCGAGCCGCGGCTCTGGACGAACCGTCCGCGACCGCATCAAGATTCTTGCTACGTGTTTCTCCGGCAAGTTGTTCGGTGTCGTCGCTACCTCTTTCTAGCTTTGCGGCAAGCGTTCTTACGGTCGGATAGCGAAAGAAGTCGACAAGCGAAATCTCGGTGCCTATCCGGGAAGACAGCCTCGCAATTGCCTGGACCGCCAGGAGCGAGTGTCCACCTATATCGAAGAAATTCTGCGTCACCCCGACCTCGTCAATCTCGAGGAGTTCCGCCCAAACCTCGGCGACCGTTTGTTCGAGTCCGCCAACCGGAGCGTCTGTCCGCTCCGGGCCGGCTTTGCGTGCAATCGCTGAGGGTACCGGCAATCGCGACCGATCGGTCTTGCCGTTCGGCGTGAGTGGAAGTGCCTCCAGGTGAACAACTCGGGACGGGACCATATACTCAGGCAGCAACTCTGCCGCGTGCCGCGTCACGTCCGCGGGGTCGATCTGTCTGCCCGCTTCTGCAACATAATAGGCCGCGATGGACGTGTCGCCCGCCGCATCGGTGAAGGTCGTAGTTGAAGCCGCAGCTACTCCACCCATGCGACCTATGGCAGACTCAATCTCGGCCAGTTCGATACGGTGGCCGCGAATTTTCACTTGAGAGTCGATTCGTCCGAGGAATTCGATTCGACCATCGGGCAAGAAGCGACACCGATCGCCGGTGCGGTACAGGTATCCGCCGCCGGGGGTGAGTGTGTCTACGATGAACCGGGCGGCGGTAAGGGCTGGCTTTTCAAAGTATCCTGCAGTCACCGACGCGCCACCGATCAAGAGTTCGCCCGGCTGCTGGTCGGGCACAAGTGCACCTGACCTGTCAACTATGTACGCGACGGTGTTTGCGAGGGGCGTGCCGATCGTCACTTCGCGCTCCTCGTCCTGGCTGCTGTAGATTTCGTCGGCAGTTGACCATACCGTTGTCTCCGTAGGTCCGTACATGTTGGTCAGCCGACCGGATGCGACCGCGCGCAGTTCGCGTGATGTAGACGCCGTAAGCGCTTCGCCGCCGACGAGAATATGATCAAAGCCTGAAAGAGCGGCGCGGTCGCGTGAGTTAGCCAGAAGCAATCGCGCCATGGACGGTGTGAACTGAACGTGTGTGGCGCTGGTTCGTCGCGCCAGATCAGCGAAGGACAGGCTTCCTTCGTCCGTTTCCTGGTGGCTCAATCGGCGCGCGTCGTCGAGCAGTGCCTTGAGGTGCGGAAGGCAGGTGAGGACAGTTGAACTCTCGATTCCAAAATCGATCAGGCACGCTATGTCGTCGATGCCGGCGTCGCAGACCTCGGCCACTCTGGACAGACAGTTTTCGGGTGTGCCGAAAAGACCACTGCCGGAATAGTAGCGCTCGAATGCGTGATCGAGAATCGCATCCAAGTCGTTCGCCGACAGGTGCTCCATCGTGAATTGTCCTTCGGCGTCGATAGACTTTTCCTTGTAGGTAGGGAAGTACCACGCAGCGTCTTTGACAAGGTCGACGGCGCTGCGGAGGTAGTCCTTCAGGGGCTCGCGCACTGTTTCCTTCGCATAGTCGGCGTCGGGATGGACGAAGGTGTGCAGCATAAGCGAAACGTACCCCGGGCCCTCGTGACCGGCGGCCGCGCGCGCCATCCTGTACACGTTGACCTTCTCAGCAACGTCCTCGATCGTCTGCCCCAGCAGGTGTGTCAGTACGTAGTATCCTGCCTCGCCGGCCATCCGAAACGTTTCGGGGTTCCCAGCGGCGGTAATCCACACCGGTAGCTCATTCTGGACGGGCCGCGGCATGGTGGATACGCTGACAGGTTGACCGTCGTGTCCGGGAAAATCGAGTGCGTCCCCTCGCCATAGCGACCGCACGGACTCGATGTACTCGAACATCGTCTCCTTTCGGTCGGCGTAGTTCTGAGGCATCAGAACAAAATCGTTTGGTTGCCAGCCAGCGGCAAAACCGATTCCGACGCGGCCGTCCGAGATGTTATCGACAACCGCCCACTCCTCGGCGATCCGAACGGGATGGTGCAGTGGGGCCACACAACTGCCGGCCCGAAGCTGGATATTTGCCGTCCGTGACGCGAGCGCCGCGCTGACAACAGAAGGATTCGGGAAGAGGCCACCGAAGGCATGAAAGTGTCGCTCGGGTGTCCAGACGGCCACGAAGCCATTCTCGTCGGCGTAGTCCGTCGATTCCAGCAGGAGCTTGTATGCGTCACGCCCCGAACCGTCATCCTGGACACTGTGGCTGGAGAAGAAGAACAGGCTGAAATCGATCGGAGCGCCGGCGATTGTTGTTGTTGACTTCGCATGGGCACGCGGTGAGGTGTGTAGCACAACCTCGAAACCGCGCGATAACGTCCAGAGTAGTTCCAGCACTGAGATATCGAACGAGAGGCTCGTAACCGCCAACCACGTTCCTCCGTCGGCGTGATCGATAACGTCGTCCATCGCCGCGAAGAAATTGCCAACATTTCTGTGGCGAACAACCACACCCTTTGGCTCGCCTGTCGATCCGGACGTGTACATCACGTAGCACGGCGACTCGGAGGTAGCGGCTGCAGGTGACGACGCGGTGGTCACTTTCGGGTCGGCCTCTTGGGAAGTGTCATCAATCACAACCATCGGAGTGCTCAGGCGCTGCACGGTCGAGACCGTGTTCATCACCGCGACGGCGCACTTCAGCTGTGCATCCGCCGCCATGTGTACAAGTCTCTGGATGGGGAAGTCTGCATCGAGTGGTACGTAGGCGGCTCCCGACTTCAAGACGCCGAGCAGCGAGACCAGCATGTCAACCGACCGATCGGTACAGATACCAACGCGGTCGCCGGAGCCGACCCCGAGTGCTTGCAGCCGTGCGGCCAGCCCGGCCGCCGCTTCGTCCAGCTCAACGTATGAAAGGGTCTTTTCCCCAACGCGAACAGCGACGCGATCGGGATGCTCCGCCACCATTGAACCGATCGCTTCGTGTACGAGGAACGCATCGTTCAATACCTTGCGCGTTCTTTCAGCACCGGATACGCGTGCAGCGACCTCCTGAGGGCCAAGCAGCTCGACATCTCCGAGCGGCGTGCCCGGCGAGGCCAGTACAGCACGCACGAAGCGATCGAAGTACTCCTGGAGTCGTGCTACGGATTGCTCGTCGTAGCGGGAGGGGCATGCCTCCCACACGACGTGACCGGTTTCAGCTTCATCACCGCTGATCACCTGCACCTGCAGTGCCGCCGCAGACTCACGGGCGTCTTCTCCCGAGATGTTGATCGTCACATCAGGTGGAGCAAGCGTTGCGGTACCTGAAAGTGCGCCGTAGCGCAAACGGATGTCGCGGTGAAGGACCGCATGTCCCGAAAGCTGACGAAACAGCTGCGATGTGCGGCGAATTGCATCACCCACGCTCTCCCGTCTGTCAGAAAAGTCGGTGCGAACTGGTACCTCGAACACGAATGAGTCAAACACGTCCTCGTGCCGGAGCGATTTGAAGCCAACGTCGAAGACATCTTCGTCACAAAGGCGCGCCAGGAAAACGGCCACTGTCCCCGCCAGAGTTGAAGCATCTTCTGCAACATTTCCAGCTACGGGAGCGGAGGACGTTATCGTCTTTCTGGAGTTACTGGCGGGTCGGTGCGAAGACCTGCGCCAACGAGACAGGGGCGCTTCGAGCGGCCTGGGGTTTGAGAGCGCTTTGACAAATTCGCGTTCCGCGATGGCGGTCAATCCGTCAAAATGTTGGAATCGTCGGATCTTGTGCAGCGCCTGTTCCCCTGGAGCCGCAGCGCTCGCCGACGCCCCATCGATGGCAACGGGTCGTCCGGCCGCGTCGGTAGCGGCTGCGATTTCTGCGAGCTGGCCATCCCCGTCGTAACGGGCCTCTCGTATGAGCCCAAGCACATCACCGTGCAGAACACGCGGCAGCCCGACCGGATTGTCGTAACGACCGAAGTCAAGGGCACGAGATAGCCGTCCACGCGCTGACCCGTCGTCAGAAGAGAGCAATACGCCACCGCGTGGTGGCCGTCTGGCCCTCTTGTACAGGTGTCTTACACCCGATTGCGGTGATGGCCTCAGCGTCCCCGAGTCAATCTTCTGAACGAGCCGCCGGAAGCTCTTCAGGCCCGCCTCATAGCATTTGGCGTTGAGTGAGAAAGCAGTTTCATCGGCGACGATCTGTATTGACTCTTCTTCTAGAAGGTCTCCCGCGTCTACTCCGGCTTCCATGACATGCCAGGACACGCCGTGTTTTGTCTCGTTGTTCAGGATTGCCCACGTGGTAACGTTGAGTCCGGCGTATGCCGGTAGCGGGCCATCGTGGAAGTTGATTGCAGTGCGTCTGGGCAGCTTCAACACCGCATCTGGCAGCATCTGCAGGTTGGCTACGCTGAAGAGGTAGTCAAACGACCCGATGCCCTTCGCGAGGAGGCTCTGGGTGTCTGGTCTCGAGCGAATGCCGACGCCGGCCGCCCACTCCAGAATCTGCGGCTCAGTCGAGACAACGGCACGCACTTCGTGGCCCTTTTCCAAGAGATAATCACCACACCGAATGAGCAGCGACTCGTCGCCGATCAGAACGGCGGAGAAGGGGGAAATGGGCATCCCTGGTTTGGAGCGAGAGGTGCGCTTGTTCATGGCTCCAGAGAGGTATCGACAGCGAGCACTTACTGTTTAGCGTCGATCGCCTTCATATCCGGCGTGACGTGCCGAATATACCGTTATCTTACAGCGATCATGGATACGCTCCTTACCAAACGCCTACAAGACGCACGTGTTGCGGTGGTTCACGATTGGCTTCCGGTTTACGCGGGCGCCGAGCGCGTGCTGGAGCAGATACTGGCCGTCGTACCGCAGGCCGATGTGTTTAGTCTCGTCGAGTTCCTGCCCGACGATCAGCGCGCTTTTCTTGGCGGCCGGGATGTGACCACGTCGTTCATTCAACGACTTCCGTTTGCCCGCAAGTACTACCGGTATTACATCGGTCTCGCTCCACTCGCAATTGAGCAATTCGATCTGCGCGGATACGATATCGTCATCTCTTCGTCGTACGTGGTGGGGAAGGCAGTGCTGACGACGCCGGGCCAGCTGCATGTATCCTATGTCCATAGCCCGATTCGCTACGCCTGGGATCTCTACTTCCAGTACTTGGAGGAGGGGCGGTTGGAGCGCGGTGTTCGGAGTTGGTTTGCGCGACTCATCCTTCATTACCTCCGACAGTACGACGTCGCGACGGCTAACCGTGTGGACCACTATGTCGCGAACTCCTCTTTCGTCGCCAGGCGTGTCGCGAAGACCTATCGACGGACCGCCAAGGTGATACATCCGCCAGTTGATGTCGACGCCTTTTCGCTTCAATCCGACAAAGAAGACTTCTACCTGACGGTATCCAGGCTGGTGCCCTACAAGCGAATAGACATTGTGGCCGAGGCGTTTTCTCAACTGCCAGATCGCAAGCTGCTCATCGTCGGCGACGGTCCGGAGAGGGCCCGGATAGCAGAGAAGGCGGGCCCCAATGTTGAGTTGCTTGGCTATCGGTCGAGCGAGGAGGTGGCAGACCTCATGGGGCGGGCCAAAGCCTTTGTATTTGCTGCTGAGGAGGACTTTGGGATCGTCCCTTGTGAAGCGCAGGCTGCCGGTACGCCTGTTATCGGATTCGGGTCAGGAGGCCTGACGGAGACGGTGATCGAGGGAGAGACGGGTATGTTCTTCCACACCCAAACGCCTGATGCGATTGCTGACGCGATTAGACGTTTCGAGAGCGCTGGCAGTTTTGCCCCAGAGCGGGTTCGCGCCAACGCGCTCAGATTTTCGATCGACGAATTCCGGAGTGCGCTAGAGTCGCATCTGACCGAACTCTACACTGATTTTCAATCGCTGCCCAATACCGGTCCGCAGGATGCCGCCGAGGCTGTCGTAGCGTTATCTTGAGGCCCGGCCAATAGTAGAATGAAATCCCTTCCAGGTACAGAACGATGACCAGGCTTGTTCAGCTAGCGGTCGCCGCAGTTGTTGTCACGATCGCGCTTCCGGCGCCCCAGATCGCGACCGCGCAGACGACCGAATACCAGCGCAAGGAGCATTTCCTGGTGGGTCGACCGACAATGGAGATATACGTCCTTGGCGCTACGGGCTCACCGGGCCCGTGGAAGGTCTCGCAGGACATCAGTTTCATCGAGCTGGTCTCGGCAATTCTGCCGGAGGGCCTGGGCAACGTTCCGGCCGACGTGGTTCAGAAAGCTACTCTTGACATATATCGATCGGGTCCTGCCGGGCGCCAGCTGGTGTACAGTCACGACATTCGGGCAGTGTTGCGAGGGGAGGCGCCCCTACCAATACTGCAGCATCACGACCTGTTGGTTTTCGAGAATTATGAGCGACCGAAGCGCTTTTCGTTTCGGACGTTTACGTCGCTACTCGGAACGACTTCAACCATGATTCTGCTGTACTTACGGATACGGAATCTCTAGTTGGGACTCCGGATGGGTATCGAATCGTCTGTCTGCGCCCGGGCTCGCCCATTCCAGAGCGATAATTGCTGCAGTGGTGACGTGAAAAAAGGGATCGGTTTCTGCTGTGAAGGGTAGAAGAACAGCTACGTAATCGTGGGCGCACGGCGCCGCGAACCCATAAATCACCTGAAAATGGCCTCCAACGATTCTGATCGGTCGCGTGCCCAAGTTGGCTTTCCGCGTACGCCCGAGCCCATCCGTGCCGAGCCGGTTGCTCCGCCTCAGGCAGGCGCCGGTGGTGTAGACCTTGCCGCGGTCTGGAGTGCCTTGCGGGCTGGAAAGTGGATTATTCTGGCGTCGGTGGCGCTCGCAACGACTGCCGCGATCTGCTACACGATGCTGGTAACGCCTTCATATGAGGCAAGTGCGGTAGTCGCGATTCGGGCGCAGGGATCGTCGGTGCCAGGTTCGGAGATCGCGATCGGCCAGGTGCCCGAAGTTCGCTCCGAAGTCAGCATGCTCGAGAAATCGACTGAACTCGCCAAACGCGTCTACAGCGCGTTGGAGGCGTCTGCGTCAGACCTCGGAACGCGAGAGTTCTTCCCGCTACTGCAGCCGGAGGCTGCGCTCGAGCAGCCGGCGTGGGAAGCGCTCAGCTACCAAATGGTCTTCTTCGGCACGGGTATAGACCTGATCAATGTGACCGCGTACAGCTCAGCCCCAGAGGAGGCGAGCCAGCTTGCCAACCTCTACGCCGTCGAGTACGCAGAGCAATCGCGAGAACGCACCCGAGCAAGTCTGGTGGCAGCGCGCCAGTATTTGGAAGAGCAGCTTACGCAATCAGAGCAGATACTGAACGAAGCACAGCGAGAATGGGAGCTCTATAGTCGTCAGAATGACATCGTCGCGAGTGGTACTGGCGGAGAGCGCATTGTGGCTGACTATATCAGTTTGACGAGTCGACGCGATCAGGTCCGTTTCGACATCCGGCGACTGTCGGACACGAACGACTTGCTTCGGCTGCAGGCGCAGGAAATCTCGCCTTCAGCGTCGGGCGGGAGCACGGTCATCCGCGAACAGGCCCGCGCCGGCATACTGACGGAGCAGATTCGGCAGCTCACGGCGGAGATCGAGGCCTGGTACGCAAACGACCCGTCTCTTCGAGGCAACGAAAGCCGTGAGCCGCAGTTGTACGCTCCTTTTTCGGAGCGCGAGCAGAAAGAGCAAGAGCTGTCGGCGCTGAATCGCCTGATATTTGAGCGCACGGCGAACGCGGGTCTGCCCGCGAGCGAAGCTACGGCCAGGGTTACAGAGATTCGAAACCAGATATCATCCAACGAACTGCAAATCAGACAGCTTCG
>JANQRN010000146.1 GCA_028284545.1 Rhodothermales bacterium
GGGGGTCGAGGCTGCTCACGCTGGCGCCATAGGGGGCGACCATGTTCAGTGTGCCGCCTCGCCGGACGGGTTCGTCAGCGCCCGCGGCAGCCGAGAAAACCAAATACGTGACAGCAAGTCGCGCGAACCACACCCGAATCGCCCGAATCATGATCGCTTCAATCACCGCAAACCGCCTTCATGACCCGCAGCCAGTTGCCCGACATGACCTTTTCAATGTCGTCTTCGCCATAGCCCCGGCGCCGCATGCCGTCCCAGATGCCCGGGGTTTGGGCAAGCGAGTCGTAGTCGAGGTTGTGTCGGTCCTCGTAGTTAAACCAGCTTCCCATGTGTCCGACCATTTTGGGATACATCCCATTGGGGCCGTAGGAGTTGTTCCATTCCTCGGGGTCTTCAACGATGCGTTCCGAGATGTCACTGGCAAACGCAACGTGCTCGATTCCTGCCACGTCGATGTGGTGTACGAGGTGATCGAGATAGTCTTCCATCGTCGGACGTTTGTCCCATCTCACGGTCGGGGAATACATCACGGCACCGATCAGGCCACCGGTATCGGCCACAGCCTTAACGATCTCCCGGGTCTTGTTGCGCGGACTCGGCAAAACCTCGTAGGCATTCGCGTGGCTGATGACGACCGGCGCACTGGCCGCCTGCGCAAACTCCAGGGTTGTTCGGTGACCGCAGTGCGACAGGTCGACAACGATACCGAGATCTTCTGCGGACCGTAGCCACTCGCGTCCGTAGTCTGTGACTCCCTGATCCTCGTCACCGGTGAACGAGGCACCGAAACCGAAGGCGTTCTGCTCGTTGTAGGTCGGCTGAAGGATACGGAGACCGAGCCTGTAAAAGTACTGGAGCGCCTTGAGGTCCGTCTCGACCATCAGCGAATTCTGGGCGCCGATCACGACGCCGACAACGCCGTCGCGATGCGCGGCCTCGATCTCTCCGGCCGTGGTGACGACACGCGCAAATTCGGGCATATCGTCGATCGTTGCCAGCACGTCGGCCAACTGTCCGCGAGCCGCGTCGAAATCTGCAAACGGGCTTATCGCCGTATAGTTGATCGCAGACACGCCGCCATTGAGAGTCGTCTGCATCTGCTCAACCGACATCTGAGCGCAGTTTACGCCGTCGAATACCGGACCTGGTTTCGATGCTGTCGAGACATTCATTGCAGTACTTTGTCCTGTTCCCCTGGCGCGACCGCACATTCAGTTCGCCGTGCCGGGGCGCCGCCGATGATTATCGAACAGCTCGACGAAAACCACACCCGATAGGGGCTTCACTTTGCGAACAGGGTTCCGTTCTGCGAGTCCGGATTATCCGGCGCATCGGGCAGCTCGATTCGGGCTACGGCTCGGCAAGCCACCGGGCGTTTCCCAATAGTCCGCAATCTTGCGCCTGTCTGAGTGGCAACTACGGATTGATGCACACCAGATATGGCGAAATACTGGAACGGACAGCATCCGACTCTCTCATGTGGAGGTCCCATGGTTGCGCAATCAGAATCCATCAGGCCCGCGATCAGAGCGGTGCATCAAATCACGACGGGGTACGTAGAGCAGCACGAGGAGCACCGTTATGGCTCTTCGAAACCCCTGATGTGGTGGGTGCTGACGTCCAGGAGTTGGGTCAAAGCACCCATCACTGCGTACGCCTTCGAGCACCGCGACGGCTTGATTCTGTTCGACACCGGTGTAGATCCCGCCCTCGTTTCCGATCCGGACTACATTTCATCGCCCATCGGCCGGTTTATTCTGAACAGGGTTTTTCGTTTCCATGTTGGCCCGGACGACGCGCTCGACAAGAAACTCGAGGCGATCAATCTTGATGCGGCCGACGTCAGCAAGGTCATCGTTTCGCATCTGCACTTCGACCACATCGGTGGCATCGCGCATGTGCCACAGGCGGAGCTACTGGTGAGTGAAGACGAGTGGCGACGACTCAGTGCTCCGAATCCAGAGAGAGACTGGATTCTCCGTGAGCACATCGAACTACCTGGAGCGAACTGGCAGCGTGTCGAATTCGTTCCAACTGATGATCCGCTGTTGGCCGCTTTCGGCGTTTGCCATGACTTTATGGGCGATGGTTCGATGGTTCTGCTGCCTACACCGGGCCATAGCCCTGGCTCAATGTCCATGCTGGTTCGAAGCAGCGGATTGCCGCCACTCCTGTTCGTGGGCGATCTGACGTACGAACTCGAACCGCTGCAAAATGATCAGGTCGCTGGTATCGGCAATGCGGAGCAGCTCAAAGCCTCGTTTGCGAAAGTCCGCGAACTGCAAGAAGCGCTGCCAGACCTGGTGGTGGTCCCCAGCCACGATCCGTCTGCGTCCGGGAAGCTTTCGGCTGCGCTCAAACAGCACTAGAACCAGCCGCGCAAGCCGCTTCCGGGGTTTTAAGGTTTTGCTGAGTTGCAGATAGCGTTGGGAGTGTTCTGTGCTCCAATCTCGAAACACGGGGAAGTGAGGATTCACCATGGCTGCGTTTGATCTCGTCCTTCACGGGGCAACGGGCTTTGTCGGGCAATTGGTCGTCGACTACCTCGCACTGCATCCTGAGGGAAATCGATTTTCCTGGGCGATCGCTGGCCGGAATCCGGATAAGCTCGCGCGCATCAGGCGTTCTGCTGCCGCTCGGGGGTCTGAACCGGGGGTGATTGTGACGCAAGCGGCCGACAAGGCTTCGGTCGAAGCGATGGTGTCCGATGCCAGGGTAGTCCTGAATGCGGCTGGACCTTACAGCGAGTGCCACGCTGACAACATCGTGGGTGTGTGCGCCGTCTCGGGCACCCATTACGCGGATCTCTCGGGCGAATACTGGTATCAGCGTCGTCTGATCGACCAATACCACGAGGAGGCGGATCGATCAGGTGCCAAGATCGTCCTCGCCGCAGGTGTCGACAGCATCCCATCAGATCTCGGCGTGCAGCTCGCGATTGAGCACCTGGCGTCGAAGGGCGGTCGGGCACGGCATATCAAGTCATTGTTTACGAGCTACGCCGGCTCATTTAGCGGCGGAACACGCCGTTCGATGCAAGCTCGCAAGCGCATTGCGCAGTCTGAAGAGTACGAGCCGGGCTTTCACACGGATCCTTACGTACTGGCGCCGGGCGCCGAACGTTCCGACGACGATGAGACGGTGAGCGGCTGGGATTCGCGACGTTTCGATGCCGATTTCCGGCGTTTTGGCGGCCCGTTCTTCATGGCTCCGATCAACGCGCGCGTGGTACGCCGCTCACTCGCACTTGGCGGTCATTTGCCGTGTACCTATGCAGAAGGCATTTCGACCGGTGCTTGGCTCAAGGCGTCGTGGCTCTGGCTGAGCCGCGGATTCGGATACTTCGTGGGCGCGCCCATACCGATGAAGCCGGAGTCAGGGGAAGGACCGCCCCCTTGGCTTCAGCGGGCAGGCAGCTTTTGCCTCCGAGTCTATGCCTCGACAGGCGACCGAACCCGGTCCGCGCTGGTCGAGGTTCGTGGTGCCGGGGATCCAGGCTACTTGGCGACGTCGAAGATGTTTTCCGAGCTTGGCCTCGCATTGCTGCTCGACGAGGCTGCGCCCGGCGGTGGTGTCCTAACGCCCGCGACAGCGCTCGGCCCGGTCCTCAGGCAGCGCCTCGCCAATGCCGAGGGGAGCAAGTTCATTAACTTCCGGATTCTGGATTGATGGGACGCCCGGGCTGAACCCGCTTGCTGCGTACTCAGTGTTCTATGCGTCAAACGAAACCCATCAATTCAGGGCTGTTCTGGCGGCAGAGAATCGGAACCGGGCGACTCCGTCGGGAACTGATCCAAAGGCTCCGCGATCGGGTGGCAAGTCGCACTATGAGAGCCTGAAATCAGCCGCTATGAGGGCGAAATCGACAAGGGAGTTACCCGGTACCAAGAATATTTTTAATTCATGCGCTTACTGTGCATTGGCGACAGGCTACGAACCCACGCGGTCGGTGGTTTGACAACTGGCGCGAGCGAGTTCGGACGCCCGGGGCCGGAGAGGGGCGCTCGAAGTGTGCGGACCGACGAAAGCGCACTTGGGTTGCCCCGCGGGGGAAGCCGGAGCGAGGGCTGAGAAACCGCCCTGCAGGATACTCGTGTCGAAATCGGCGATCGGCTCAAGCCAGCCGATCCGAATCAATCGTTCCGAGAACGTCTGATATTCCCAAAAATCTGCCGCGTGGGTTCTGACCGTTGACCGACATGGGTCATCCCACTCACTTTGTGTGGAAAACTGGATCAGACCATTCTACCCCCACCTTCCTTCCGGCACATTGCATATGTCGGATCGCGACGTTGCCGTTACAATGCCCCGCTAGTCCCCGGACCTCCGAACAACAACGACAAAGCAGGCTGATGTCCGACCGCCAGACGTTTACCTCCCGATTCAGCACCGTGCTCACCATGGTTGGCGTAGCCGTCGGTCTCGGTAACGTCTGGCGTTTCCCCTACATGATGGGCGAGTACGGCGGTTCTGCGTTCCTTGTTGTCTATCTCGTATTTACGATTCTTCTCGCCCTGCCGGCAATGACTGCCGAGTGGTCGTTGGGCCGGGAAACCGGCCAGGGGCCTATCGGCGCGCTCGCTGCCGTCTGGGGCAGTCGCTGGGGCAGGCGCATCGGCGGTCTTCTCGTATTCACCATGGTCGTCTCGACGTCCTACTACATCGTCGTCATCGGTAACATCGCGTTCGCTGCATCGTATTCGACGATGAAGGGCTTTAGCGACACCACGCTTTCCGACTTCCAGGTGCTGTTTATCGATGGCTGGTTGCAGTACTCGTTCGGTCTCGGCGTGCTCGCTGCCGCGATGTACGTTCTCTACCGGGGCATCAACAAGGGAATCGAGGCGGTCAGCCGGCTATTCGTACCGGCGTTTACGCTGGTGATCGTCTATCTCGTGGTCAATGCGCTG
>JANQRN010000151.1 GCA_028284545.1 Rhodothermales bacterium
TTGCGCGGCATCCCGCATGGTTGGTTCTCGCATATCTCACTACCGGGTGGCAGAGAAACTCGGTGGCGGCGGCATGGGCGTTGTCTACCGGGCCGAGGACACAAAGCTCCTCCGCACGGTCGCGTTGAAGTTCCTGCCGGTAGAGTGGAGTCGCGACGAACATGCCAAGCGCAGATTCCTGCGTGAAGCCCGGCTGGCGTCGGCACTGGACCACCCCAACATCTGTACAATACATGAGGTTGGCGAGACGGAGGAGGGCCAACTCTTCATCGCCATGTCGTGTTACGACGGCGAGACCCTGAAGGCACGCGTCGCGCGTGGCCCTGTCGAACCGGCGGCAGCGATCAAGTACGGAATCCAGATCGCGCGCGGACTCAGTAAGGCACACGCCGACGGCATCATTCACCGCGACATCAAGCCGGCCAACGTCATGGTCACCAGCGATGACGTGGTCAAGATCCTCGATTTTGGTCTCGCTCGTCCTGGTGCTTCAGACCTGACCCGGACGGATGCATCGATGGGCACCGCGGCGTACATGTCACCTGAACAAGCGCGCGGTGAAACGCTCGATCAACGCACGGATCTTTGGTCGCTCGGTGTGGTGCTCTACGAACTTGTAACCGGCAAGCGGCCATTCAAAGCCGAGTTTGAGCCTGCGACGCTCTACGCCGTCATCAACGAAGACCCTCCGCTGGCCAGCGAGCGCAATCCCGATGTTTCGGCTGAACTGTCGGCTGTGATCCACAAGTGCCTCGCAAAACCTGTAGACGATCGGTATCAGTCCACCGCAGAACTGCTGGAGGACCTGACGCAAATCGAACGTGGAGAGACCAGCGAGCTGTCTGCCAGTCAGTCGCGAGGAAGAAACAAGCGGTCGTCAGGTGGCCCGCTGACGAGGTTGCCAAGACCGGCGCTTCTGGCCATTGCCACGCTCGTGCTGTTGGTAGCAGCATTCACCGTTCCCCAGATTAGAGGCCTCGTCTTCCCTCCGGCAAGCAGCGAGGCGGCTGGAGCGATGAGACTGGCCGTACTTCCGTTCAACAACATTGGGGCTGAGCAGGACTTTGTCGACGGACTCGTCTACGCAATCACAAGTAACCTCACCACCCTCGAGCAATTTGAGGGTGCCTTGTCGGTCGTGCCACCCCAGGACGTGTACAGTCGCGATGTGACCGATTCACGAACGGCGCGCCGCCAGTTTTCGGCCAGCCATGTCGTACAGGGCAGTGTACGATCCAGCGGAGACGGATTTGTTCTGACGGTTGATCTCGTCGACACGCGAAGTGGCGATCTCGTCGAATCGACAGATCTCAATCTGCGCACAGAGAGTGTGGCAGACCTGAAAGACGAGGTTGTGCCTGCCCTGGCCTTGCTCCTGCATATTGAAATTACACCGCAGACACAGGACGCGCTCCTGGCCGGCCAGACGACCGTGCCCGCCGCCTATGATCATTTCTCGAGGGCGCATGGCTATCACCAGCGTTTCGACGACGAGTCTAACATCGACGCCGCGCTGAGCCTTTACAGTCTGGCGATAAAGGAAGACTCTTCTTATGCACTCGCCTACGCCGGTCGTGCCGACGCCTACCTGCGCAAGTTTGACGCGACCCGGGATTCCAGATTCATCACGTTGGCTTCGGAGGCGGGTGAGCGTGCCGTTGATCTTGGCGAAGACCTTGCCGCAACGCAGGTGGCGTTGGGTCGCACATACTATGTACGTGGAGATCAGTCCAAGGCCGAACTTCACTACCTGCGTGCGTTGCAAGCTGAACCGAACAATGCCGAAGCACACAACCTGCTGGGCAAAGTCTATTACGAACAGGGCCGCATCGAGAAGGCGGAGGAAAGCTTGAATGCGGCGATTGACATCAAGCCGGACTACTGGTTCTACCACAACGAGCTCGGGCAATTCTACCATCGACTGGGCCGCCATCAGGACGCCATTGAACCGTTTCAAAACGTTATCCGGCTGGACCCGGATCAGCCGTGGGGCTACAACAATCTCGGTACGCAGTACTACGAGCTCGGGGACTATGACCGCGCAATGCCACAGTACGAGATGGCGACCAAGGTCAATCCGAACTCGAGTCGGCCCGTGGGCATGGCACTTCGCAACCTTGGAAACTACGCTGTGCTGCAAGACGACTTTGAAAAAGCCATCAGCCTCTACGAGCGGGCAGTGGAGAGAGAGCCCAACAACCTGGACGGCTGCAGCTACCTGGCCAACGCACGTTTCTGGTCGGGGGATCGAGACGGTGCTACGGAATCGTGGGAGCGCTGCCTGACGTTGGCGCGCGAACAGATCAAGGTCAACGCGTCTGATCCGTGGGTGCTAGGAGTTCTCGCCAGCACCCACGCCGCCCTCGGGAAGCCGGACAGTGCGCGTATCGCGATTGACAGGCTCCTGCAGCTCGAACAGTTGGACGGTAGCCAGCAACTGGAGTTAGCAACCACGTTCGAGATACTCGGGGATCGGAAGAGCGCGCTGCATTATGTCGCGGCCGCCCTGAGAAGTGGCCGTCAGCTGATGGATGTCGAAGCATCTCCGTGGTTTGACGAGCTGAGAAAGGATCCCGGATATGCGGGCAACGAGCAGTCGGGCGCTGACCCGGCGCCGCCCGCGTGAACACGCAGGCAAGGCGACTGTCTTGCCAATCAATCACAAAACAGCGAGGCGTACAATGGACAATACTGAAGTCCAGATTAACAGGAAGGGCAAGTTCAGCCCGGATGGAATAAGTCCCAATCCCGGGGACAGCGTCACCTTCACGGCCCCAGACTTTGATGTAATACTACTTGTAGAGACACCGGCGGTCTTTGGTGGCGTGCGGTATGAAATTCCGGCTGGCGCCAGCCTCAAGTTGCCCGTCAAGGACGACGCTGTGCACGTCCAATTCGCGATGGCTGCGTTCGTTCTCAATCCAGCCGGTGACACGCGCGGCGGCGACAACAAGACTGGGCCATAAGGCTGATATGTTGAGAGGGGTGAAACAGTGACAGGTTTCACCCCTTCACGAGAAACGGCTACGATAGCCACTCGATCAACTTCTGGTGCCCGGCTGGGTTCGAGAAGTACCCCATGTGCGAAACGCCCTCAGCTTGGGAAAGAACGTGCTGGTGCTCCAGCGGGAACAGCGGTGAGCCATTCTCGCCCACGACGCTTTCTGCTGGAACCAGCAGGTCGTTTTTCTCGCCGATCACTCGTTTTGCAACGAGGTTTTTTGCGTAGGCGCTGAGACCTCCGGCGGCGGGCGCAAAATCAGAGGCCAGACCGAAGTAGGTCACCCCTTCGATGTCAGACGGTTGGTTTAGCCAGTCCAACGTGTCGCCTGGGGCCATCGCGGTCAGTCCCTCGAGGCTGTTGGAAAGCCCAATGGCCATTGTCTTGACTACAGTCAGTACGCCGCTGACAACTGTCTTCACCGCGAGTGTCGCCGGATCCGCTGCGGGAATCCAGTTGAGAATCGCGGTAACCGTATTGACGTACTTGACAAGATTCGCAGGGTCAGCGAGTTCGGTGCCCGCGTTGGGCGAGCCGGCGAACACGACCTTGTCGACGCTCAGGTTGCGGGATCCCAGGTTGAACTCGCCAAGTCGCTCCACGAGTGCCCGGCCCACGAGTCCGCCGCGCCCGTGACACAACACGTCCAGGTTTAGCGAGAGCTCGTTCGGCAGATGCTTCGCCAGCAGCTCTTCCACGTTACGCTTCGGGGCATGCGAAAGCGTGAAGTGGTCAAGGGCGAATATTCGCCCGTCGTACTTCTGCTCGAGTTGACGAAATACGTCAGCAGGCAGTGGGCCAACTGCAGTCTCTGCGCGCCCAAGCGTGTTGTGGAGCAGGAGGAGCGACTTTCCGCTGGCGATCCGCTGCCAGTCATCCGAAGTGAGGGCCTCCGGCGTACTTGATTGAAAGTTGTCGGAGGTGATCAGGCGGGCACCGTAAGGTCGCCTGGACTGCTCCCACTTTTCGGCAAAGTTTCGGCCGAGCTCCCCCAGAATCGGATCGATCAGGGGGAAGTTCATCACCTTGAGGATCGTACTGGCTGCTGACCCGAGCAGGCCCCGTGTCCCAACTGTGTTGACTGGCTCTTCGTCGCGAGGTACGACGTACGTTCGTGATGCCGCGCCGCGCGTGGCAGGGCGGGCGGAGTCCTGGAAGTGCCAGCTCGGGATTCCGCCATCGTCAACGTGAAGGACAAATTGGCCAACATTCTCCCCCGGGTCGGCGATCTCAACCTCGATGGTCGGCGGTTCGTCGCTCATGCTCCGTGTTCGCTGCTCCTCGATTGCCAGCGTTGCGGCAGGCGCGATGCGCTCCTCGTACAAGAGCTCGTCGAAGACGTCTGTGGCCATTTCGATACTTCGGGTACGATTGCTGACCACCGGAAGCACTCTGGCGCTCGCAGACATCCCGCGCGTTCGGATTGTGACGTTGCCGAGATCAACACCGACCTCGCCGCCGGGCACGTTCGTGGGCGTACGCTTTCGTCGCAGCGTAAACGTTCGCGAGATCGCCGCAAAGTCCTCCGAAGGCTTCGGCCGCCGAACGCGGGCTTCCCTGGTAGGCGAACCGGCCATCGCCATTTCGAGTAGCTGCGTCAGCGGAGACCCGTCGCCTCTACTGGTTGAGCGGACTGATCCCTGGAACAGCGGCGAGAAGTCTGCTTCTTTGCTGGTAGCAAAGACCTTGAACGTCTCGCGGCCCTCATCCTCCGGGTATGATTCGGGTACATAGACATCCCGGTAGTCTCCTTCGCGGACGCCGATGTCCAGGAATCCGCCGTCTGCCTCTATCGGCTTGGAGCCTCCCTCGAATAGTGCCTCAATCGACCCTGTCACGCCCAGGTCGAGTACGTTCACGTATACCGGGATGCTGCTGTTGTTGGTGATTGTTATCGAGAACCGATCTTCGTCTTCGAACTCGACCTCGCCGCTATCGGGGTCTGGATCGGCAGCAACCCAGTTGCCCGCCGCATCCATTCTTCTGAGCACGACGTCTATCTTGTCCGTCAGCTGACTGTTGGGATCCGGATTTGCGATCTCCTGCACGCGTCGATACCGCGCCAGCTTCTCGAAGTTGTCAGTCAGCGTCTTGACGGTTGTGGACTTGCTGACCGCGTGCGGCGGCATCAGCAACCTGCCGTTATTCCCGACAACGGCCCAGACGGCCTCGCTGATAGAATTGCCATTGTCGTTAAGCTGGGGCACCGGATCCGACTCCGTAGCGGTGCTTCGCGGCGGGATGAGGTAGGCGAGCGCATCTGGCCGGTCATCGGGCGGACACGTCGCGAGGAGGTCGGACTTTTCGATCGCTGTCGAGAGTTGTGAGGCAGCGTCATTCTCGGAGTCGTCGGCAACGATGGCTACACGGTATGCCGTGTCATTGAAGCTATGTGTCACCTCGAACGCTCTGTTTCCAGGGCCTATGGGCGTGTCGCTCGACGCTTCCGATTCGATCGAGGCGGTGCTGGTAACGGAGCGGACCTCGGCGATCTTGAGCATGCCAAGGGGCGATGACTCCTCGCTATCGGGTGTTGCGGTTCCCGAAGGGTAAACGCTGAGCTCCGACCCCACAGACATCCCGTGTATCGACCCGGCCGCAAGCTCCACCTTGTTGTCCTGGCGCGCGGTTACTGCGATGAATGTCGTGGGCTCAATTTCCTCTGTGTCGAAGAGCAGGCGGTCGCGCGCGCCTTCGATTTGAGGGTGTTGTTTGGCGGAGTTAGCCGTCACCGAGGGGGCGGTTCGCTCAAACACATCCCGATATGTTGTACCCGGTTTTGCATTGACCAATTGACGGGTCAGGAACCACGACATCGCGCCATGTCGCGCCTGGCTTTCGGGATCTTCGTACTCAGAGGCCAACTCGTCGTGCCGACACCCGGCGATCATGACATAGCGCTTGCCGAGCGGCAACCATCCGCTAGCGCCCTCAGGTGCACCCGCGCTGCGGGTCGAGACGATGTTCATCGGCGACGGCGGCAGTTCTTCAGCCGGTCTTGGATCCCGTTCAAGCGCCCGCGTTGGAAACAGGGGCGCGTCAACCGATCTGGTCACGTTCCCCGAGTGGCAACAATCGAATATCAGTGTCACGAAGGGGGTCTTCTTCGTGAGTTTCTGGATCCAGTCGTAGATCTGGTCGTCGGTGATGTCGCGATTTGGTTCCGGAGGTCTGGCGCCGTCGCGGGGAACGATCGTCTCGTCCCATCCGTCGGGCTCGTCGCCTTCCCGATCTGCGATCTGCGAGCCGTGACCGGCGTAGTGGAAGACAACGATGTCATCGACATTCACGCGGTCAACCAACTCATCCATTGATTTCAGGATGTTGTCATGGTCCGGCTTCACCTCCGTTTCGTCCGTGAGCAGTGTGATGTTTGCCGCGGGGAAGCCAAAGTTGGTCTCCAGAATCTGCGCCATCGTGTTGACATCGTTAACGCACCCGGTGAGCTGGCGAAAAGACGACAGGTTGGGATACTCGTTGATGCCGATTAGGAGCGCCCACTTCTGGCGGGAAGTTGTTGCAGCGGACATGACAAGGTCTTCGGTTGGGGTGACTCTAGACGTAATTGAGGACGAAAGGCAGCTGCTAGGTACGGCGTTAAGGCCACTTCCGTCAAGTCTGGACGGATATCGAATCAGACCGCGGGGCCACAAGGGTTGACTGTCATTCTGAATATGTGGATATCTAGGGTTCTTGCCGGTGGCAACTTCCGACCGCCTCACCCAACCAGTCTGCGACCTTGTCTGTTACTACTGATACCGTTATCGTTGGCGCCGGGCCTGCCGGGCTCGCAGTCGCGGCGTGTCTTCGAAGGGCTGGTTGCGACTTCGAGATAATCGAGCGGGCTGATGCTGTCGGGTCTGCCTGGCGGAGTCACTACGACAGGCTCCACCTCCATACTGACAAAGCGCATTCGCGCCTACCCTTCCGACGGTATCCTGCTGAGTATCCGAAGTACCCCTCGCGTGAACAGTTCGTGTCGTACCTCGATGACTACGCGCGGCACTTTGGCATCGCGCCACGTTTTGGTCTTGCGTGTACGTCCCTTGCACATAACGGAAGTTCCTGGAAGACGCGAACAGACGACATCGAGTTCTCATCGCGGAACATCGTCGTCGCCACCGGCAACACGCGCGAGCCAAACATCCCGACGTGGCCGGGCCTCGAGGCTTTTCGCGGTCGTGTGCTGCACAGTTCCGACTACCGTAATCCGGAGCCGTTTCGCGGAGAGCGCGTACTGGTCGTGGGATGTGGCAACTCTGGCGGTGAAATAGCGCTCGACCTCTGTCAGCATGGCGTTGCAACCGCCGTTTCCGTTCGAAGTGCGACCAACGTCCTGCCGCGCGAGCTCTTTGGGGTACCGGTTCTCGCGATCGCCGTGGCCGCGACCAAGTTGCCCACCAGGCTCGCTGACCTCCTGACCGCGCCGATCCTTCGCCTCAAGTTTGGTCGGCTTGAGAAGCTCGGTTTGCGCAAGCTGCCTTACGGTCCGCTCGCGCAGATCAAGCGCGACAGGCAGATACCCCTGATCGACATCGGGACAATAGATCTCATGCGCAGCGGCAAACTTGAGGTGCGTGAGGGTGTTCGGCAATTCGACGGTGGCGACGTAGAGTTTGCCGATGGCCGTCGAGACACCTTTGATTCCGTGATTTGTGCAACCGGCTTTCAACCGGCCGTAGATGCTTTCCTCTCAGTCGACGGCATTCTGGATATGGGAGGCAGCCCGGTGCGCAGTGGTGTGGAGACATCGCCCGGCCTCTATTTCTGTGGGTTCTACGTGTCGCCAACCGGTATGCTGCGCGAGATAGCTGGAGAGGCAAAGCGCATAGCCAGGGCCATCGCCCGGCCGGGCGCGGCTGCGTAGGACAAGCTCACGGGCGTTGGCTCGAGCGATTGCGTACGCCACCGCACCTTGTTGAGAATCGCCTCGTACACCGAGAGGTGTCGCCCAACTGACCGCGAAACCATGACCGTGTAGACAGGTGAATACGATGTCGAGCGTTCTGCCCACTCCTGCCGGCAGGTTGTTCCTGGCGGGCGTCTTGTTGCTTTCGTTTTCCTGGACCGGGTGTGACTCCGTTGAAGACGACTCGGATTTCGAAGCTACCGAGGTATTCGCTTTCACCGTACCTGTCCAGCAACACACGAGATTTCGCCTTGCCGCAGTTAACGGAACGATTGCCATTGCGGCTGTATCCGGCGGAAACGAGGTCCGTGTCAGTGGGACGAAGAAAGTTGAGGCCGGCTCACAGAGTCGCGCAGACGATGGGCTGGCATTGCTCGATGTGGTGATGTCCGAGTCGTCTCAAGAAATCACCGCACGTACCGATCAGCCGACCGTTTCTGAAGGCCGCAACTACACTGTTGACTACGCGATCGAGATTCCTGCGGACCTCGACGTCTCGGTTGCCAGCGTGAACGGCGACGTCGACGTCGTCGACGCCGGCGCGGACCTTACCGTGAATCTCGTAAACGGCGTGATCACGGCGTCTGCCGCAATGCAGCACAACGCTATGGTCGCCATCAACCTCGTAAACGGTACCATCGCCCTAACAATACCGTCTGCCACTTCTGCGGAACTGACGTGCAGCGTTACCAACGGGACAATTGCTACGACGGGTCTCGTCCTGAACAGTGTCACCAGCACGCCCAAGACACTGCAGGGTACGCTCGGTGCGGGTGATGGCGACATCACGCTGACGACGGTCAACGGGACGATTGACGTGATCGCCACGTCGTGACCTAGTTTACAGCAATCAGTCGTCCTCCGAATATGTGCGAATCCAATCAACCTCGAGGTTGAAGGGGCCATCAATGCCGTCCAGGATGTAGAGCCCGAAGCTGTTGATCCGCTCCAGGTCGACGGCGCCGGCCCGGATGGGTTGACCGAAGATGCTGCTTCGAAGGTTCTCGAACGGGATGCGCACGACGGTCCAGTCGTCGGATGTCCGAAAGGAAGCACGTCGCGACACCGACCGCCCGCGAAACCGCGCGCCGTCAGAAACTTCGATCTCGAAGGTTCGACCGCCACCTCGAACACGCAGCTCCAGGCCCGCGTATTGCGACAGATCAACGCGCTTGCGGGCGCGGAGGGACGTGAAGCCGCCGCCGCGAGTAACGAGGTTCCCAGTGAAGCGGAGCGTACCGCCCTCGACAGAAACGGCACCTTTTGAGCGACCACCCATGACGCCGTCATTCACTACCTGCCAGCGTTGTTCGTCGCCGGGGCTGAACTCGAATAGTGTCATGGCATTTGTCGCGTCGGCTTGGTTCGCTTCGAAGGCAACGGTCCAGGCGGCGGGGAGAAGTACGAGGAGAAGGCTCAGTAGACGCATGGTGTCGGATGTCAGGCTGGAGATGCGGCTGCTGTCGTTGCATTAACTGTGATTCCCTGCTCCCGCCTCAGGAGGTTGATGTACTGAAAACGGAGTTTCATGTCGGAGATTGGCGTAAGAAAGGGGTGTGAGACTTCGGGCGCTTCAGCCGCGCGGCAGACGGAACGACAGAAGGGCATATCGCGCCTACAGTGGCCGCTATATTTCAAGAACACGCCGCGGGGGCGTTGTGACTACTTGATCTGTACTTGATGCGACACATAGTCGGTATTGACTGCGCCGCCCAGGACAAGAACTGCGGAATAGCGCTCGGCAGGTTTTCGTCAGATCGACTCGAAGTCCTCGAGGTAACCACCCGTCTCGACACCATCCTACCTCAGCTCGTCGACTGGTTGGGCGGATGCGCGCCTGCGCTTGTCGCGATCGACGCTCCGCTTGGGTGGCCGGCGTCGATGGGTGCTACGTTATCCGGACACTTGGCAGGGGAACCGATGGTGCCGTCGGCGAACAATCTCTTTCACCGAGAAACGGATCGGGTTGTGCGGGAGCACACGCGCAAGCGACCGATGGAGGTTGGCGCGGACAAGATTGCGCGAGCTGCGCTACGCGCAGTCAACCTGATTGGTGAACTCCGCAGCGCGACAGGGTTGGCGCTTCCGCTGGCCTGGGCACACGGACCACAGGCTGAGTCCGCCGTCATCGAAGTCTACCCTGCCACAACGCTGCGTGCACGGGGGTTGCAAGACTCAGGATACAAGGGCGCGAAACCGCAAGCGCGTGCTGCGCGGACCGGCTTGATCTCGGATCTTGCGGCTGAGCTGGACTTCGCGCTTGAGACCAACCTACTTGTCGACTCTGATGACGCCTTGGACGCCGTCCTCTGTTTGTTGGCCGGCAGCGACTTCCTGCGAGGCAACGTCGTGCCGCCTGTGGATCTCGCGCGCGCAAGGCAGGAGGGATGGATCTGGTTTCGCGATCAGTCGTCAGAGGTTACCGATAAGAAAACGTCGCTCAGATCTTGAACAAGCAGCTCAATCGTATTGACTCGATGCGCGCCGAGATTCTTGGAGTCGTGGCGTCGCTCGATGAAGCGACGCTTCGCCAGGAGGTGCATCCCGGGAAGTGGTCACTTCTCGAGATCGTCGAGCACCTCGTCTTGTCGGAAGAGTACATGCTGGCACAGTTGGACGGGCTCGACAGTACTCCGGCGGGTCGTACTCCGGCTGACTACGCCCGATATGCGCTTGTTATGGCGATCATCCGCTTCGGAATTCCCGTCAGGATTCCTTCGAAGCGCTTGGCTCCGCAGGGAATGCGTAGTCCGGACGAGTTGCGCGCAGCGTGGCTGGCGACCCAGGAGAGGCTACGGCAACACGTGGCATCCGCGGACCCGGGCGTGCCCGCCTTCAGGCATCCTGTTGCCGGCCCAATGTCGACGCGGCAAACAATTGTAATGCTAGAGGCGCACTTGCGTCGGCACCGCAAACAGCTTTACGACCGACTGCAAGGGTCCTAGTAGGTTCAGCGCAGCAGTGTTACCAACTGCGCGTCCTCGAACCGTTCTCCCCTGACCTTTATGAGATAAAATCCCGTGGGCAGACCTGCGGCGTCGAACTCCAACGCCTCTGTCTCGCCGGCTTTCATGTATCCGGAAAAGAGGGTCTGGATGCGTTGGCCGAGTACTGAAAAGACCTCGACGTCAACAGATTGCGCTGTGGGCACGGAGACCTCAACAGTCGTTCGCTCGGTGAACGGGTTCGGGTATGCAGGCCGAGCCGTGTACACACCGGGTGTCGAGACTGACGCTGACACAATCGCGGAGTAGGACGAAGAACCGTCTGTGTTGACCTGGCGAAGCCGGAATCGATTGGCGCGATTGGGGGCCACCACGCGATAGCTGTAGTGTTGCGACGCCGTCGTAGTTCCGGCGCCTTCGACGTACCCGACGCTTGCAAAAACACCGTCGGTTCCCGCAGCCTCAACGTCAAAGCCGGCGTTGTTGGTTTCGCCAGCGGTTTCCCACTGGAGCAGAATGTCTTGTCCGTCTGCGACGGCATCGAATCGTGTCAGCTCGACGGGCAGAGAGGTTCCCGAAATCGTGACGACATAGTCCCCGGCGTCCTCACCGCCGCCATCCCAGGAATCAAGCGCCCCGGCACCAGAGATTGGTCCGTTAATACGCGTATACACTTCGCCGAAATCGAACGGATTTTCGAACACTTCATCGGATGAGGCGTCGAGCGGCTGCTCGTCCCAGTGCCCTACGGCGAGATAGTACACGCCTGTGGCGGTTGGGCCGTGCCCACTTGGGTTTAGGCCGACATCGCCAACTTTTGGTAACAGCGCGTTCGCGAAGAATCCCGGATTGCCCGGGTCGCCCGCCGGTGATTCTGAGTTCGAGTAGACCGCGTTGCCGGCCGAGTCGAAGAGGTAGAGCCAGCTGTCGAGGAGGTCCTGCCCGCCGTAACTGGCCTTCACGGTTGTGGCCGAAAAGTTCGTGTTGTTGAGAATGGTGATCTTGTAGATATCAACATCCCCGGGGGCGTCCAGCTGGCCGTTAATCGACGTGTAGCTGAGCGCGGTGAGGTCGTGCGAGGTGACCAGCGTTTCGCCTGCGTCGCCGCCGGGCCCGGTCGACTCGTCCCAGTTCTGGGCGGAGGCAGATAGCACGAAGAAAGGTGCCGCCAGCGTCAGGACGCCGATGCGCATACGGTAGAAAAGCTTCATAGTCGGGTTCGATACGGCCGATGTGGGGCCGGTGTGCCGAAGGATCAGGATGGGGCAGAATGACACAATTATCGACCAAATCGGACGTTTTTAAAGCGACTGTGAAAAGGAGTTATACTCTCGTAACGACAACAACAGCGGCATGAGACCCCGGATAGCTACCTCTATACTCGTGTTCACGTGCCTCGTGTTCACGTCCTGCGATCAGTCTGCGCGCACCGAACCCGACCGTGTCCTGCCATCCGCCCGAAGTGGGTTCGCCCTCGTGTACGACTCCGCTCGACAGAATCTGCTGCTGTTTGGGGGATCAGATACAACAAACACCCGCCTCGGCGACACGTGGACGTGGACACCCGATGGTTGGACGGCGCACGGCGCAAACGGACCATCTCCGCGGAGTGACGCGCAGATCGCTTATGACAGTCGTCGCAACTTGACAGTGCTCTTTGGTGGTCTGACGACAGACGGTCGTAGCGGTGAAACCTGGACCTGGGATGGCGCCACGTGGACGCTTGCCGATACGCTCGGGCCTCCTCCGCGACAGCTGGGTGCCATGGCATTCGACGAAATGAATGATGCTGTCGTGCTGTTTGGCGGAAGCGGTGCGGGGCGGACTCGCCTGGGTGACACCTGGGTTTGGGATGGACAGAGATGGGTAGAGGAATCCCCCAGGGCATCGCCAACTCCGCGCGGCGCCCACATGATGGCTTACGACGCCGATGCCGGTCAGATCTTGTTGGTTGGTGGATACGACGGCGCAACGCGACACGACACGTGGGCATGGAACGGAATGGATTGGACCCTCGTCGACACGACGAACACTCCACCGCGTTTGCACAGTTCTCTCGTCCATGACGCGCTGACCGGGCGAATGCTCATGTTCGGCGGCTTCGGTGCAAGCGAGCGAGAGAGTGAGCTTTGGGAGAGGCGCGACGGGCAATGGCAAATGGTGGATGCCACGGGTCCAGAAGTTCGTGCAGAGCACGACGGCGCCTTCGTCGAAGATGTCGGATACGTCGTGTTCGGCGGCGTTGTTGGCCAGGAAATGGCAACGTCTGAGCGGCGCAAGTCGAACGACGTCTGGATCTTCAGTGATGCGACGTGGAGACGGTGGTAGCAGGAGCGATCATCAACCAGTAAGACGTCAGTGCTCTTGCCAGGTCCACATTCGGCTGTTTCGATTTGAGGAGTCGCGTCGACTGCACGTAAAGGGCGTCAACTGCAGACGCAATGCGGTACTCAGAAATGAAGCGGTCAAGTCGTGGAATTCGCAGCGGTTGACGCGCGGCCGACGGTGACGTGACGGTTGCCGCAAGCTCCCGGGCGGTTGCCAGGGCATGTCTCGCATAGCTGAGCAGGTCGGTGTTCCACTCGATGGCCTTACCCGGATTGCTGCGACCGACGATGGCAAGTCGCACAACGTCAGGGCCATACTCATCCAGGAGTTGGTCGAAGTCGGGCGTGTTGCCGTGCCGCTTGCTCATCTTGCGGCCGCCCGCTGTGATGACGTCGTGGCCGTGGTAGTAGTCTATCGGCTCGGCTCGGTGAGTAACTCCGTTGTCGAACAGAACGTGCCCAAGGAAGCGGTACAAGTGCAGGTAGACAAACGAATCGTACCCTGCGTGAAAGTGTACTTCGGTCGGCGGGTTGCTGCGCCAGAATTCGAACGGGCTATCCTCTCCTCGGCTCCACGTACGGCTGGCGCTCCAGAAACTCCACGCATCGTCAAAGAAGCAGTCCAGCGTGCCGGCAACTCGCGGCTGCTCTGACAGACAGGTGGAGCAGGTAGCTAATTCTCCGCCCCCATGAGCGGGCAATAGCAAGGGCAGCGCTGATTCCACCATGGGTTCGATTCCGCAGCTGGCGCAATCAACGAGCGGTATCGGCGTACCCCACTCCCGATTCCTGCTAACCATCCAGTCCCCAAGGCGAAAACGAACTGCGGGAGTCGTCGACCGCAAGTGCACCTTGAAATGAGGCTTCGGCGCATCAGGAAAGCGGTCAGCGTTGGGCGGAAGTAGCAGTGCGTCTGTGTCAGCCGGAAACTCGTCGCCCAGACTAACAAAAACGGGGATGGGTGTTCCGTCAACGTCAAGCACACACAACGGAGGGTTCTTTGGGCGCGCGTTGCTGACACGCCGGCGCGGTGGCAGCGGTGCGATTGAGGTTGTGAGTGAAAGCGCAAGGGGGTGGTCTCGACGGAGCAGCAGCACGAGGTCATGCGTTCGGTCAATTGGCGGCCCGAAGGCGCTGATCGTGTAGCTGGCGTCGTCGACGGTGCCGCACAACTGCGAAAGCGTTGCTGACTGCCGGCCCATGAATGACCTCAGGAGTTTGCGCGCGCGCAAGCTCCATCCCGCGAGGTCGTCGATTCCGTCGTGGAGCCGCTCGAGATAGTCTGAGGTGCGAACGAAGAACTGTGTCGAGTTGCGCAGCTGCGGTTGGTTTCCACAGCGCCAGCAGGCGTTGCCAACACACTGCGTGTTCGCGAGAAACGTCTGACATGCGTCGCAGTATCTGACGGGCTTCGCAGCCATGTAGATGCGACCGATCCGCCACAGGAAGAGGAAGAGCCACTGCGTCCATCGATAGTAGTCGGGCTCGCACGTGCGCAGGTGGTCGTGCGTGCTGAACGATAGGTTGAGGCGGCCCAGTTGCGCCTCCATTCGACGAATCTGTCTGGTCACATACTCGTGTGTCGGTAGCGATGCCGCCTCGGCTGCGGCTTCGTGCGGGACGCCGAAGGCGTCGAACTGAGTCCGGTACTCTACGTCGACGCCCCGGCTGCGTAACCAGCGCGTGCGAATGTCGCCGAGTACGTGATTCCGGACGTGGCCAAGGTGCAGCGACCCGTTACAGAACGGAGCCGAGTCGAAGTTGAGGATCCACGGCCGGTCAATCATGATTCGCTTGGTTGCACGCCCGACGGGAATCGAACCCGCTCCTCCGGGTGAACAGCCCGGCACTCTTCAGTTTTGGGTCTGACCCGAGCAGTGACAGGAAATCCGTTTCGAACGGCTCGCTCTCCGGGGTCCAGTCGGATGCGACGCCGCACGTCGTGACAACCATCCGCGCGGGATTCAGGCAGTCAACCTTGGCCATTAAGCTACGGGCGCGTAGGACAAACAGGCCTGCAACCCGAAGCTACCGCCCGCCTCAGGTACCGGTCCGTTTTTCTATCGCGAGTTGTCTGTGGGAGACGGTCGTCCGTAGTGCGGGCTGGGTGAACGGTTTCGCGTACCTTGGTACGCACTGAGACCCCGGTCGAGTAATGCGATACCTCTCTTCTATAGCAGCCGTATGCGTCACAGCAACTTTGCTGTGGGGATGCAACCAGCCTGAAACAGGAAACGCCACGGTCGCGGAAGGGGGTGGCGTACCGTATGTGACGAGCGCCAACTTTGATCAGGAGGTCTACGATTCCGACGTGCCGGTATTGGTTGACTTCACGGCAACTTGGTGCGGCCCGTGCAAGATTGTGGATCCGATAGTTGAGAGTCTACAGGCAGACGTTGCCGGGCGTGCGAAGATCGTCAAGGTGGACATTGATGAAACGCCAGATGTCTACCAGAACTTGCGCGTCAACGGTGTGCCAACGGTGATCTTCTTCAACAATGGTGAGGAAGAGGACAGGATCTCGAGTCCGCAATCTCGGGAAACGTATCTGCGCTATTTGGAGGCAATGATCGAGGGGCAAGCCGCCGGATCGGTTTCGGTGACGCTGCTTGAGGATGACTCGTTTCGCCGTCACTTCATCCTGACGCGCGCAACTGCCGACGTGGAGGGGACACTCGAGGAGTATCCCGACTTGTTGACCGCTCCATTCGAAAATGGCCAGACACCGCTGTCATTAATCCTTAATAGACCAAGCGTCCGGCAGAACGCGCTCATTGAGTTGGCGCTTGCCCGATCCACCGGCGTTCAACCACATGAATACGTCGGGTTGGGCTGGTGCGAAAGGCTGGCGCTGGCGCTCGAGGACGATCCGGAACTCGCGAGCCGGCCTGATGCGGACGG
>JANQRN010000097.1 GCA_028284545.1 Rhodothermales bacterium
TTGCCCTGGCCACCAGCGACGCTCGCGCCGCCCGCGCTGGCCGTATTGCTCGAGCCACCGCCGATAGCAGCTTCAAACCCGGACGCGTTGTTGTTGGCACCACCTGCGACCGTAGCATCGGAGCCGTCGGCCTGGTTGGTCCCGCCGCCGCCAACCGTCGCGCCGTTGCCGCTAGCGGTATTGTTATTCCCGCCGGCGACCGTCGCAGATTCGCCGCTCGCGATGTTGAGTTCGCCACCACCGACAGTTGCAAACGGAGCTGAATCCGTTGCGCCCGTGTTGTCGCCGGCGCGGTTCAGAAAACCGCCTGCAACTGTGCCGTAGTTGTCCGTTGCCGTATTCGAAGATCCGTTGGCACCGCCGCCGCCGATCGTGCCACCGAAGGCGCCTGCCGTCACGGCGTTATCGCGATGCCCGCCTATGACATTCGGACTCGTGGTGTGCGGCTCCAAACGAAGCGCACGGAGCCCAGCAACCAGAATCTCGAGTGGATCATCTGAGTCAATAGTGTGGGCCACGCCGTCGATCACGATGGAGTTGCCGAGCCTAAGCGAGCCAGTGGAATGAATCCGCCCACTACCCTCTTCGTCCATCCCGATCGTAACCGCGGCATCGCCGTTTTCGTTCACGATTACAAGCTCGCTGTCGTCGACGTTGATGCCGTCATAGAAGGTCTCCAGACCGTAGTGATATGACGTACCGTCAGTGTTGACACGGAATGCGGTCTCACCGTCAAGTCCGACCATGATCAGATCTTTGCCGACCAGCGTTCCGTCGAACTCGCTGCCGCCCGTTGGCGCTGTAGTCATCGAGGTGCCGTCTGCGAACTCGATACCATCGCCGGTGAGCTTGATACCGCCCGCAAACGTCTCTTCGCCAAGGTGATACGACGTGCCGTCTCGATTAAACATCGTCACCGGGAAATTCTGTTCGTCGACGAGCACGATCCCGTCTTCGGTCACCTGGAAGAGCTGTCGCCCCTCGCTGTCCAGCATGATCAGCTCTTCGTCGACTACGATGCCTCCCGCGAATCTTTCTTGTCCGGCGTGGAATGACGTCCCGTCAGAGTTGAGGCGTATCGTCTCGTTGCCCTGGGCGTCCTTGATCACGAGGTCGGTGCCCTGAAGGACGCCGTCAAAAGCAGCCCCGCCACCTGTGGGCGCCGTCGTGATGGACGTGCCATCTGCGAACTCGATGCCGTTGCCGCTGCCGCTGATCTTGATGCCGCCGGCGTACTCTTCCAGGGCTGAGTGATACGAGGTGCCATCCGGATAGAAGGCGGTAAGTGTATCCCCATCGGGGCTCAGTATGTAGAGGCCGCCGCCCTCTATCTCAACATCGCCGTAGAAGTAGCCGGCGAGATCTCCCTCTTTGGTCGCGCGGCCGGCCACGCCGATCGTCTGCCCGGTGTCGAGGTCCCTGCGGTTGAGACCGCCGACCAACTCGCCGTCAGCGTCGTTGACTCGGACGCCGATCTCCCCTGTCGGATTCTCGGGATTTGCTTCTCCGATAATCACCTCGCCGTCATCACCTGCGACGACCAACTCGTCATGAACGAGAATGCCACCCGCGTACTCCTCGAGGCCGGTGTGATACGAGGTACCGTCAGCGTTGAAGCTGATCAGCGTGTCGCCATCGACGACTACGTGGAAGCCGGTGGCAGTCACCTGACCCGCGTGAGCCGAGGAACCATCAGCGCCGAGCGCGTGCGTCACGTCACCATTCTGATCACGAATCGTGAGGCCGGCGCCGTCACCGATTTCCAGTAGCGGAGAACGCGCGGATAGCGCGTACGGCGCCGACGACAACGCGATGCGTGGTGTCATTTCTGATTCTTCGCCCACCTTGATACCGAGCCAATACGGCGCGTCAAAAGCGAGAGAAAGGGGCTCAACTTCGCCTAGCAGGACGTGCATCAGGCCCCTCTCGATGAAGGCCTCTTGCTGCTCGGTCCAAAGCGCTGAGCCGCCCTCCGCAGCGTCGTACAGGGTGAATGTAAGTGCGTAGTTGCCGGACGCGATGGCGTCTCCGTTTGCGTCGGTCAGCGCTGCCTGATAGCTGATCGTTTGCGGGACCTGTGCGTGCGCCGACGACGCCGTCACCAGGCTGATGACAAAGATGGCAATCGTAGCCGAGAGGTAGAGCGAGAGTGCGTTAGGTCGTTTCATTGTTTTGTACGTGTCTGAGTTGATCAGAGAAGTGCTGCGTCCGCGGTGAATTGCAGATCGGTCAGCGGACGATGATCATCTGTTTGGTTTCTTCGTAGTCGGCCATCCGAACGCGGTACAGGTACATGCCCGCAACAAGTCCGTCAGATTCCAGTGGTGCCTCGTAGCGACCGGGCGCGAGGGTCTCGTCGACAAGCGACACGACGCGTCGACCAAGGATGTCGTACACCTCGAGCGTGACGTGTGTCTGTTCGGCGACGTCGAATGGAATGCGTGTAGTGCTGGCGAACGGGTTCGGATAGTTCTGCGCGAGCACGAATCCGGACGGACTACCCAGATCGGGTATCTCCTCGATAGCGGTCGGCGTGAAGGGATTGAGCCGCGTCCAGTAGCCCGTGTTGAACGTCACGCCGCCGCCCTGCGTTGAGCCGACGGCAGGTTGGCCTAGCGTTCCGACAAGCCGGTAGGCGTCGTTGGACACGACAAGTCCGCCCGAGCCGAAGATGCTCCGTGCGACGCTGGTCTGGGCAAATGCCGGCCGGGCGTTTACCGAGAGCACCAGAAGCAGGGCAGCAGCGAGTGTCAATAGATTTGATTTCATGGCGATCTCCTGATTTTTGCCCTTTTTGTGCGGGCTTTCTCATTACGCCGGGTTTCCGGGCAGAGTCGCTCATGGATTTTTCAGTTTTTTCGGCGCAGGCTCGCCGCCGACGCTCCCGGTGGACGCTCTCGGTGGAGGCTCTCGGCGGGCAAACAACTCGGATACGGCAGTAGTCGTTTAGCGGCGGTTCGTCTTTTCGTCCAGGTCAGTAGGTTATGCCGCCCGCGTGCCCGTGCCGAAAGCGCGGCGGCGCCAGACCGCAGATCCGAAATCATCACACCCAGCAGAGATGTCGACTAGAATTGCATTGATAACCGGCGGCAGCCGCGGACTCGGCCGGAACACCGCCCTTCACCTGGCCGAGGCCGGCGTAGGTGTTATGCTGACCTACCTCAGCCGCTCGTCAGAAGCGGAAGCCGTCGTTGCCGAGATCGAAAGCCGCGGCGGGCGCGCTGCGGCACTCCAGCTCGACGCAAGCGATACCACGCAGTTTGCAGGCTTTGCGGACCGCTTTGCAAAGACACTTGACGAGGTCTGGCAGCGCAAGACCTTCGACTATCTCGTGAACAACGCGGGCTTCGGGGTCCACAAACCCTTCGCCGAAACCACGGAAGAAGAATTTGACTCGCTGATCAATGTGCATTTCAAAGGGGTCTTCTTTCTTACCCAGCGGCTGCTTCCGCTCATTCAGGACGGCGGCCGTATCGTAAACGTGACCACCGGACTCACCCGTTTTGCGTTTCCTGGATACTCGGCGTACGGAGCTGCGAAGGGCGCCGTTGAGGTGCTGACGCGCTACCTCGCCAAAGAACTCGGTGCCCGTGGCATCGCGGTCAACTCGCTGGCGCCCGGAGCAATCGAGACCGATTTCGGCGGTGGCGTTGTACGCGACAACCCGGACCTCAACCAGTTTATCGCCGCGGCGACGGCGATGGGACGCGTAGGGCTTCCCGACGACATTGGCGGCGCCATCTGCAGCCTGCTCGTCGGTGACAACCAGTGGATGACGGCGCAGCGGATAGAAGTCTCGGGCGGGCAGAACCTGTAGCCCGAACTTCGTATTCTGTTCGAGTGCACCAACTTCCATCCGGTCGGGCAAGGGTCACTCGCTGCCGCCGATGTTTGCCTTGCAGGCTGCGCGGTCAATGATCGAAGCCCTGGCTTCCTGAACGACGCGTGACCAACAGTCAGATTCATCAACCGCGACTTGAACAATGAAAAATCTTTGCTACGTCGTCGGGCCATTGATACTCCTCATCTCGGTGCCTTCCCCAGTGCGTGGGCAGGACGCGTGGACGGACGAGCAACGTAGGGTTCTGGCGTCAATAGAACGCCTGTCCGCCGCCACGGCGCCAAACGGAGGTGGTGCAGACGCATACGCGGAGGTGCTTGCAGACGAGTTCAGTCGTTGGACGACGGGAAGCGACAAGCTCACCGGTAAAGACGAGTGGGTGGCGGGGATCGAAGAGTGGTTCTCGGACGGCTGGCGGGTATCCAATCGCGACCAGACGGTAGTGGAGATCGCGATCAACGGCGACACTGCACATACGCGGCGAATCGTAACGGAAACCTACCTGGGTCCGGATGGGGAAACATCGACGTCGCGGGCCGCGCTGGCAGAGACGTGGATAGAAGCGGAAGGCGGGTGGTTGCTTTCGCGCGTGAATGTCGATGTACTCGATGTTCCTTAGCGTTGTCGCGAGGCAATGATCTCTTTGACCGCTTCGAGCTCGGGATCACGGCCGGTCGCGACCATCTCGATGGTTGGCCGGACGACAACGTCGGGAACGACACCCCGGTCGGGCTGCTCCGTCAGCGGGTACACTGCGAAGATCGGTATATCCATCTCGATGAGTGTATTCGGCAGGTCGAGAAAGAACATCTGCCCACCGTTCAGTCCCCTAAGGTTGCCTCCCGTCTCCTGCCCAACAAGCGTCGCCAAACCGTTATCCTGAATCACCTGCGCGAGACCGTGCGTCGCAGAACTGTTTGTTGCATCAACGATCAGGTAGACGTCCCCTGCGAATGCGTCTGGGTTTGCGGCAACGCGGCGTGGCTCAGTCGCCGGATTGGCATCAGCATATCGTCCGTCTTCCGTCGGCACGACCTTGCCCTCGAAGCTGTAGACGATGCTATCCCACGTCCGCACAAACGGCCGCAAGTCGTCGGGTACCGACTCGTACGCGACGAACTGGCGAACGTGTGGCACAACTACTGCCTGGCGTGCGATGTACCACGTCAGCGCCTCGCTTACCTCAGTGAGTCCACCGCCGTTGCCGCGGATATCTATGATGAGGTGCGACGCCCTCGCACGAATCTCGTCAAACGCCTCGATAAGGAAGGACCGCCAGTTCATTTCGAAGTGCCACGTCGTAAACGTCCCGAGGTAGAGATGCGCGGTATCGTCGTTCAGCCACTCGAGTTTCCAAAGCTCGTCGACGGACGCGGGGAGTGGCCCGAACTCAGTCTCCCACGCGGCCCTTCGGTCGTCGGCCGTCCCCAACGATACAGACGAACTGAACCTGTCTCCGTCAGCAGTCTGCGCCTCGATGCTGATGCGGTCGGATGACACTGCGTCGGATGAAACTGCGCCGAGAAAGAAGAGCGGGTAGTAGATGTCGAAGTACGCGTACGCGGTTTGCGGAGTCAACTCCAGGTCTTTCAGCCGCTTCGCATCGTTACCGCCGTCGGCATGCACAACAGTCATCAGGCTATCCCGGATCGCCGCGACCGGCGTGCCGTTCAGCGAAAGGATTTCGGTACCCGGACGTATGCGCGGATCCTCATCGACCGTCATCGTAGCGATCATCCGTCCTTCGATCCAATCAAACGTAAACGGGAGCTTGTTCGCATTGTCGAAGAGGCCCGCCTTGATCGCCTCGGGTTGGTTGTAGAAGTTCGTGTACGTATGCCCGCACTTGATCGCGGCGAGGAACCGGGAATAAGCCAGGAAGGCCGCGGCGATGGTGCGATCAGCTGACAGGAAGGACTCGAGCGTGCTGAAGTTTTCCGCCAACTCGTCGGTGGTCTGATAGCGGATCATTCCCGGATGCAACTCAGTGTAGGCCCGCTTCATGAGGCGGAAGTCCGAGAGTAGGTCAGCTGCCGGGATCTTGCGACTGCGGACCTCGCTCGGCGTGGTTGTGGTCTGCGCCCAGGCGACAGTTTGGCTGAGGATTAGAACCAGAGTTAGTGTAGAGAGTCTCATGCCGGCAATCGGAGAGGGTTGAGGTTGCTGCGATCTGGCGGCATGATCGCAGCTCCAGTGCGCCAGACCGCCCCAGAACAGGATTTGACACGTCTCAAGAGATGTTTTGAGTCTCAGTGGACGTAGTTGGTTCATCCATGAACAGAAATACCCCTTGCAGCAGGTGAACAAAACCGTGACCGCGGACATCCCACGAATATTGCTCGGGCCACTCCTTCTGTGGCAAGGCCGACGCCTTCAGCGGTCACTACCCCAGATGCCCGAAGCGGTCGGCCCCCGTAGCGGTACAACGGGACTGGGTCCGGACTTGCGGCTGCTTGTCGTTGGCGATTCGTCGGGGGCGGGCGTCGGCGTTGCCACGCAGGATCAGGCACTTCTTGGGCAAACGGTTCGCCGGCTCGCCCTGGACCGACGGGTGTTCTTTCGCCTCGAGGCACGGCACGGATCAACCATCCCGAGGCTTGTCAGACATCTCCGCAAGCAGGACCCGGAGCGATTCGACGTCGCGATCACCGCCATTGGCGTAAACGACATAACGGCCGGACGGGCGCTGGATGATTGGCTCCGCTCTTTTGCGGACCTTACGACTGTGCTGCGCGAGCGCTTCTCCGTGCAGCGGATAGTCATTTCGGGGGTACCACCCGTTGGTCAGTTCCCGGCAATCCCGAATCCGCTTCGCTGGTACCTCGGTCGAAGAACGCGCCGGTACGATCGCGCGCTAAAGGAATGGGCCACCTCGATGGAAGATGTCACGTACATCGACTTCAAGACGCGTAGGGGTGAGCCGCTTTTCGGCGTCCCCATCCGCGAGATTGCGGCGTCCGACGGGTTCCATCCAGGTCCACGGATCTACGACGAATGGGGACGGCGAGCGGCGCTCGCCGCCGCTCAAGAGCCCGCCTAGCGAGAGACCACCATCGTTTTCGTCATCGTCGCGTTGCCCGAGCGAAGCTGGTAGTAGTAGACCCCCGACGCCAGGTTATCCACGGATACCGTTAACGTGACGCGACCTGTGCCGACGATGTCGCGGCCGTCCCGGAGCACGCGAACGCGACGACCCAATGCATCGTAGAGCGTCAGCGTAGCGCTCGCAGGTGCACCCACACCATTCGTGGCACCGGTAATGGCGACGGTGGCAGGTACCTCAAACGATATCGTGGTCTCCGTCCGCGCCGGATTGGGGTGGTTTTGCTCCAGAACGTAGCCTGCAAACAGCGGATCACTTTCGAGCCCCACGCCGGTGGCCTCGTACGTGCGCAACCAGCGCAATACGTTCACCCATTCGTTCTCGATGTCATCCCAGTCCTGCCACACTTCCTCGGTTTCGTTGCCGTCGGCGTCCAGCGTTGATACCTGGCGCGTCTCGTCTTCCCACATACCGCCTTCCCACTCCTCCAGAAGGAAGAGCGTCTGTATGCCGGCCGCATTGTATGTGTAGGTAACGCGATAGTCGTTCATCCAGGCCATGCCGGTATCATCCCAAGCCTTCTCGAGTAGCTCCAGGAGATTACCGTCGTCATCGTAGGTTGTCTCCTGAAGCTGCACGTTCATCCAGATCGAACCATCCCATGATTCGACCTTGCGGAACTCGTCGGAATACGAGAGGCGCTGGTCGTTCACCCAGCCGGATCCGTCCCAGTCCAGTATCGTGATGGTGGTGACACCGCCGCCGGTTGATGTTATCGACCTATCCACAGGTTGCCAGGCCGCACCATCCCAGGATTCTGTCGTTCGGGAGCTGTCCTGCAGGGTGCTGACTTCTCGTTCGTCGTTTACCCAAGTGCTTGAACCGGCGTCCCATAGTTGGGTGATACTGTGCGCCACACCGACGTCTATGGAATCCTGAATTTCGCGTTCGACAGGTCGCCACGCCGCACCGTCCCACTCGTCAAGTTGTTGCAGGGTTTCTCGATTCTGGTCGTCGTATTCATAGGTGTCGCGTTTGTCGTTCTCGTACGCGGTCCCGTCGCCGTTGAGTTTCTGCCGTACGCGTTCGAGAAGGTTGTCTGCGTCGTCGTACGTCATCAACTGCCGTGAGCCGAGGTCCCATTCGTCGAAAAAGTGCGTCTGCGATTCGACTACCAGCTGGTTGCCACGCTGGTCACACGTCGTGAGTGTCCGCCGAAAGTCGTCCCAGGCCTCCACATCTTCGTCCCACGTTTGCTGCGTGTTGTTGGTCAGGCAGTAGGCAGATTGGGCGTTGGCTGAGAGGGTTGTTGCGACAAGTAGTAGGATGAGCGTGCAGTAGCGAAGGCAGCGATGGCGGTTCATGGTCTTGTCCGATGGGTGCTGGTGTCTATGGGATATGCCCAACACCGATCTCGATCCTGTCACGACGTACAAAATCGCCGAGGAAGGCGTTTTCAGCACCGCACGCCGACCCTACCAATCCCAGTACGCCTTTCCCCCAAGCGCCCGTGCTGCGATCTCCGCCACAAGGTTAGATGACCGCGAGCTGTTCGACAGGACGACAACGCCGTCGCCCGAAGCAGGGTAGTAGACCATAACTGCCTTGGATCCCGGATTGCTGCCCCAGTGCCATACGCTGTCGCCGTGTCGACTGTGCTGGATCGCAGTACCAAGTCCCCAGGAAACGTGTTCGCTAACCTCGACTTGAGGCGTGCGCATTTGCGTCACCAGCGTCGAGTCAAGCTGCCGACCCTCACCCAACTCTATGACAAACTTGGCCATGTCGCCCGCGGTTGTTCGCAGCGAGGAGGCCGCGTTGCCCTCTGCAGGAAACCAGTCAGGGAGGGGCACCGGCTGACCACGGAGCAAAAAGAATAGCAGAAGAACACTTGCAACCACCAAGGACGCACGCAACACGCGGCGGACGGCGGGTTGCCTGAACACGAACCTTCTTGTGACCGAGACTCCCAGCCGCGCGAGGATGAACGAGACCGCGAGGAAAAGCAACGCGCATGTGGTGAAGTAGCCGGCCAGAATGACACCCCCAGCCCGTTGTTCCAGAAACAGGAACGTACCAACAACCGCTAGTCCGGAGACAGCGGCAACTGGGACGCGCCCCACCTTCCACGATTTAGCGATCAGGCGCGACAACACGGCTGCAACAAGAAGCAGTACAATCAGGGCAGGCGTGAAGATGATCAAGAACGGTGCGATCGCGCGCGCCAGATTGACGTGGCCGTGTGTCGTAGAGACCCCAGGCAGGCGCTGGCCGAAGAACGACGCTGTCATTCCCAGTGGTTCAAATAGGCGTTCACGCGCAAGCTCATCCAGCGACTTGGAAGTGACTCCCTCAAGAGCGGCTTGCAGATACATGAATCCCACGCCGGAGTAGTAGAACTCTGTGCCGGGCTCAAATCTGAGTGCGCGCCGCTCGTCTCGCAAGAAATTGGATAGACCTGAGGTATGTGTCAGCACGTGTCGGAGAGAGACGGCCTTATGCCTGTCGGTATCGGGAAGCCACCCTTCGGTCACATGCGGCGCCAGCGAAGCGTCTAGCTCCATAATCCCCTCTCCGACCAGCTGCAGTGCAAGATGCGCAGTTACAGGCTTGGCGAGCGAAGCAGCCGAGAAGACGGTCTTGCCGGTGACTGGTTGTCGCGTGACGCTGTGCGCTAGGCCAAACCCCTTCTGCCACACCAATCTGTTTTCGCGTACGAGCGCAACGGCAACGCCTGTTACCCCGTCGCGCCGAATTGCCAGCGGGATGAAGTCCTCCAGGTCGGCCACAACCACATCTACCGGGTCTGTGCGGAGGGGCGGCTCAGGCACCTCCCCCGACTGACCGAGAGCACAGACAACGCACAAGCACGACGCCGCGCAGACTAGCAGCTTCCTCATATCGCACACCCCGTGAATCAAACCGGGGTATTCGACGGATCACGCCCGGAGTTGCGCGAAATCGCCCAATTAGGCAGTCCGCGTGCTCCGACTTCAAGGCTACTCGGATTCCCGAGCCGTTTGTAAGTTCGGGCTGTGCAGCCCCCAAACACGATGAACACCAAACCACCAGCGGTCGAGCAACGCGACGAATCCTTCATTAAGTTCGCCCGAATGGGCGATGCGATCGCGTCGAGCGATCGCAACGAAGCTGAAACGCTCGAGGCAATCCGCCGGGCAACAGAAGACTTTGTCATGTCGTGGCGCATGCCCGATCCGCGATTCCTGGCATGCCAACCCGACGCCCCCTACGCCTCCTACCTTCTGTTTGTGAACGAGTCGTCGACCTTTAGCATCGTCCTCGACGTGTTCATGCCGGGCCAGGCCGCCGTAATACACAACCATCGATGCTGGTGCAGCTTCACCTGTCTGGAGGGCGTAGAGCGCGAACGCTTGTACGCTGTCGACCCCAACCTCTCGGCCCCTCCGCAGCAGATTGAGGAACGGATCTGCCGAGTGGGTAGCGTGCGCGTGCTTGGCAGCGACCGCCACTTGTTCCATCAGGTTGAGTGTGCGTCTGACGAAGCGACGGTGAGCCTACACATCTATGGCGCGGACATCGGTCGCCTCAAGCGAGATATGTGGGATGCCGACGCCGGGGCGGGCGGAGAGTACGTGAACTTCAAATCCCACTACTCCAACACGGCGGCCGGCGTGCCGGCGTACTTCACTGACTGAGGCCACGCGGCCCGGCGCCTTCGTCGCAACCGTCCGGCGCCCGCCTCGTACACGGGCCGCATGATCCGCAACCGACGTGCGACAACCGCGGCGCTCACCGCGCTCATTGCTTCCCTTTCGCTATCGCTACCGGAGCAAGGCCTTTCCCAGAGCCTCGTCAATCAAGTCGACTGGCAAGCTATAGCTGACGCGACGCTTGGCGCAGGAGTCGGAGACGGACAAATCCCCGGCGCGGTGGTCGTCGTCGTTGACCAAAATGGCTCCGTGTTCGATGCGACCTACGGCGTTGGGCAAATTGAGTCGCAGTCCCCCGTTACCGACACGACTCTGTTCGAAGTCGGCTCGATCGGAAAGGTTCTTACCGCGATGGCGGTGCTGAAGTTGGCGGACGAAGGGCGTCTTGGTCTTGACGTCGACGTCAACGAATATCTCGGCGATTGGCAACTGACACCGCCCGGCACTACACCGCTGACGTTGCACCACCTGCTGACGCACAGCGCCGGACTCAACGACCGGGCGATCGGATACGCCGTTCGTGGCCAGGCAGACCTACCAACGCTATGCGAATTCCTTTCTGAACACTTCCCGACGTTCTTCGCGGAGCCCGGACAATTCGTGAGCTACTCGAACTACGGCTACGGGCTGGCTGGGTTGATCGTCGAAAGCTCGACCGGGACACCGTTCGCCGACTACGTCGCTACAGAAATACTGGGCCCGCTGGACATCGAACGTTCCGGGTACGCGGTGCACGGCAACGAAGCGACAGCGACTGGTTACCTCGGTGTTGGCGACGAGTTTAGACCGACGCCAACGCTGCGTCGACCGGTCTCCCCGGCGGGTAGCCTGGTGGCAAGCGCATCCGATATGGCAAAGCTGCTGGTGGCCCTGCTGAACGACGGCGGAGCGGCGTTGGGCACCGAACCGACCAAACAGATGCTCACCACCCAGTTGCGAATGCACCCCGTGATGATGGGCAACACGTACGGACTCGAGGAAAGTCGCTGGGGGAAAGTGGTCGGATACGGAAAAGGGGGCAGTGTTCCGGGCTTCACGTCATACATGGCGGTCCTGCCCGAACACGGAGTCGCGCTCTTCGCCGTCGTGAACTCATCACAGGATGCGCCAATCGATAGTTTCATACTCGAGACAACACGACACCTGTCGGGAGCCGGCGATCGCGAAGTCCGAAAACGGCTACCTGACTACTCCACAATCGACGTCTCATCGTTTGCGGGCGAATACAGTAGCAATCGATACGATCGAACCAGCATCGAGAAGCTGCTTAACCTGGAAGTCCACCAGATCTACGCAACTGAAGCGGGAAACCTGTCGACGTGGCACGACGGGACAATGAACACGTACCAGCCCGTGGAGGAACTGGTTTTCCAGCACGAATCCGACCCAGATCGCATCCTCGCATTCAAGTCCGATGCGAACGGTGAACCAACCCACGCCTACTTCAACGACCGCATCGCTGGTGGATACGTACCAGTTGTCTGGGAGAAGAACGGCTTCTGGAATAGCAACCGGTACGTCAACGAGATATTCGGCATACCATTGATCGGAGGACTCGGATACCTCGTGTGGCCGTTAGTCGCCGCCATTGGGTTGCTTATGCGGCGATGGCGACCGACAGAGTCACGCCGCAAAGATCGACTCCGGGCACTGCGTTTACATGCCATCGGGTTCATCTCGTCGGCCCTGCTACTCGCTTACGCTGTCGGCTACTTCCTGCCGCTGCTGCGCCAGAGATCGGAGCTCGTATTCGGCGTGCCAGCCGAGCTGGCCGTTTGGGGGCTGCTCCCCCCCCTCATTATCGCTAGCTTTGCCGTCTACGCGTTGCTCTGGGTTACATCGCTTCGGCGCCTGCCGCGTGCATGGCTAGTCGGGCCCCTTGGCTTCATGTTCATCATCTGCGGAGTGCTGGTGACGGAGTTCCTGATCCGGTGGAATCTGGTGTAGCACTGTCGCAGCGTTTCGAAACGACCACCAAATGATCGAGATGAATTCCGTTAGGTTTGTAGAGGCGGGTAAAGGAAAGAACTATGACTACGCCCAGGACCACTGCTTCGTCAAGCTGGCGTCGGCCGACACAGACGGAGAGTTGTGCATGGTCGAGGACGCGCTGAAACCTGGTTTCTTTCTCGGCCGCCACCACCACAAGAGGATGACGGAGGTCTTCTACATTCTTGAAGGCGAGGTCGAGTTTGTACTAGACGACCAGACAGTACTAGTTAGAGCGGGAGACACAATCACGGTTCCGCCGAACGTCTGGCACGCTGCAAGGTGCGAATACGGCGGGAGGATGCTGACGATTTTCAAGGACGGCCGTTTTGACGAATTCCTGGAGCGGCTGTCGCAAATGTCCGATGCGCAATTTCAGGATGCCGAGTTAATGCGATCAGTAGCTGAATCGTTTGACATCTACGAGGCGAGCTGATCGGCGACCCTTGCGCCCGCTGTGTTTGCAGGGCAGTATATTACGATCGTCATCCGGTATTTGCATTTTGCCACCGCAAGCTCGTGACAGATGAATTGTCCGGTTCGGCAAACGAGACCGACCGTTGTCGAAACTGTGGTCTGCTGCTGCAGGGTCGATACTGTCACGGGTGCTCCCAGGACAGCCAGGCGGGCTCGCCGAGCCTTTTCGAATGGATTGCGGAGACCTTTGCAGAACTGACTTCTTTCGAAGGTCGTAGTTTCCGCTCAGTCCGCACGCTGCTTACGCGCCCGGGGGAGCTGACGGTCGCATGGCGCGAGGGGCAGAGAGTGCGTTATGACGGTCCGATTCGGCTCTTCCTGGTCTCGGTCGTCGTGCTACTAGTGTTGCGCGCACTCCTCAATGCCCCACCCGGGTTCCTGGGATCGGCGGTCCTGGGATTTCTGGAGGGGTCCACTGGCCCGACGAACCCGGTAGACGAGCCGGCAATCCTTGCACTCACCGATAAGATGTTGCGCGTATTCGCGCTCGCTTTGGCGCCGATCATCGGCGGCATCGTCTCTCTCTTCTTTCGACGACGCCCGTTTTCCGAGCACTTCGTGTTTACGCTGCATATAGTCGCGTTCGCGCTGCTCCTCCGAATCCTGTTCAGCTTCGTCGAGCTAATCATCACCTCGGAAGACGTTACACAGCCGATACAGATTCTTGCCATCCTTGGCTACACGTACGTTGCAGCGCGGCGTGTATATGACGAGTCAGTCCTACCCACCACGATCAAGCTTGTGGTCATCGTGTTTCTATCTGTATTTGTCTGGGTGCTGACTGCTGCTGCAATCATTAGCCTCATCCTCAGAATCGGGATATCGTAAGGTGATCGTCCTCCGACCCGCCGAAGCCACCGTCCAAGAAGGAGAAGAATTCGCCCGCTACCTGGACGTGGCGGCTGAGGGATTCTTTCGCCTGCTGTTTGGCCCCCAGGCGACGCAGATTATTGGCAAAGCCTTTGTCCATCCCGAACACAACTACTCCTACGAACACGTACTCTTCGCCCTGAAAGACGACCGCATCGTTGGTATGGCAGCCGGCTTCACGGCCGAGCAACATCGCAAGTTCAACGATGACCCCGTGAATGAGGCCGCGGGACGGCACAAGTACCGGATAGCGATCCTCCAACTGCTGTTCGCACCGATGTTGAGAGTGCTGGATACGGTCAATGCTGGCGACTTCTATGTCTTGGCGATTGCAACGGACCCGGACGTCCGCGGCGAAGGCATCGGCTCGGCCTTGATGGACGCCATGGAAGCGCGCGCCGTTCACAGTCAGGCTACCCAACTGGCACTGGACGTCTCAGCGGACAACAATGGAGCCCGCCGGCTTTACGAGCGACGTGGGATGGTCGTTGCATCTCAGTGGCCGAAGCGGTTGAGGATTCCGAACGTGAAGTTGTACCGGATGACGAAGCGGCTCACCGCCAACGCGAAAAGCGATCCTGATACTGCTACGGACTGACGGTCGCATCCCGCTGACTGCGTCACGCGTTCAAGGATGCGACCCCGCGTCCAGTTGGAGACAAGGCAAATGCCAACCAGGCAAGCCCCGCAACGATGGCAGCGATCAGGAAGATGGTTGCTGATACATAGCTATAAAGAATGCCACCGCCCACGAGTCCGATAATGCTGGCGACTGCACTCGTGCTTCCTGAAACGCCCTGGACAGATCCCTGCTGATCGGCGCTCACCGAGGTGGACAGAATCGACACGAGTGAAGGCCACATCAGTCCGTTACCCAATGCCAGTACTGCTGCTCCAATCATAAGCATCGGGACCCCAGAAGCGGAAAAGCACGCAAAACCAGTCGCCAGGATCACGCCGCCGACAACCACAAGCTGCCGGTCAGACGCGCGTCGCGTGGCATAAGACAGAATCGGGCCTTGCACCAGGACCATGAGCACACTCAGGTACGATAGGAACGCGCCAACTCCGCGAACCGACCACCCAAGTCGTGTGGCGGCGTGAAGCGGCAGCGCAACGTAGAAGAAGTTGAACGCCAGGTACACCAGGAACTGCACACTGAGCAATCGACGCACGGCCGGCACACCCAGGAGGTCTCTGAGGCTCGTGCGTGTCGGCGATTTGTCCTCGTGACAGTCGCGCATGTCATAACCAAAGAGCTTGCGAACGCGACTCGGATCGTGTTGATCGACGTATTCGCACCGCGTGGTTTCTGGCAGGAGGAAGTAGATGGCAAGAAGCGCGATCAGCGAAATAAACAATGCAGCCGAAACCGGTCCGAAGTCACCCCACGACCCCGCGGCAAGGACACCCGCCAGCGCCGGGCCGGCGATGAATCCGAGATTCTGCGCCACCGCCATCCGCCCAAAGCTGCGGCTGCGCTCTTCTTCGGTCGTGATGTCAGCGACGTATGCGTTTGCGACCGAGACGTTACCTCCTGTCAGGCCATCTAGCGCGCGTGCCCCGAAAAGCAACAGGAGCGGCGCCGTCAAAGTGAACGTACCGACAACACCCCACGACACCTCGGCCAACACAGTCACCGGCATTGAAATGGCGATCATAAACAGCACCCATGCCAGCGCGGTCCCCGCTTGACTCAGCATGAGCACTCGACGACGCCCAACAGTGTCGGACCACCGGCCAAGTACCGGTGCGCCAACGAGCTGGAACGCCGAGTATGCTGCGCCCACGACGCCATATACGAAGGCGTTTCCTCCAAACCGGGTCACCATAAAGACGAGGAATGGAATGACTATGCTGAAACCCAGCGTGCCAATGAACACGACCGCGAGGATTGGAAGCATAGGTGCGCGGTGACCGGACGTAGACATCAAGCAGATAGCGACTCTAGCGTTCGTTCGACAACGTTGTATGTGGACCAGATCTGCTCGGCCGGCGCCTCGGCCCGGATGCTGGCGGCAATCCCGATCATCGCTGTGGTCAGGAATGCGGCCATTTCTTCGGTGTCAACCGCCCCGCCGATGTCGCCAGACTGACGTGCATTCTCCAGCGCGTTCCGAAACGAGTTGGTAAGGCGCGCAAAGTATCCGTCGACATATTGACCACACCGCGGGTCGATCGCGCCGCGCTCGACGGCGGTGTTGCACATCAGGCACCCGAGTCCGCGATAATGCCCCTCACTTGCAGAGGCGTACCCCCGAAACGCTGACCGAATTTCGTCAACGCCTGCATCGGGCGCCTCGACGCGAGCCAGCACGCGCGTCAGGTGATTCCGGTCGTAGTGCTCCAGGGCAGCCTCGAACAGGCCCAGTTTTGACCCGAACTCAGCGTACATGCTCTTTCGGTTCACTCCGAGCTCTTCGGCGAGGAGGGCAGTGCTGGTACCATTGAAGCCCTTGCGGCGAAACAACTCGACAGCCTTATCCAAGAGGTCCAGTCGGTCGTACTGTTTCGACATTCCCATAATTCTTCAATGGACGTGTTGACACAAGGTAACTGATCGGTTACCTTGTGTCAACCGCGGTTAATTCGCGGGTCATCAGTGCCTTCTCTCGGGAGGACCATAATAAGAGGATTTCGTCATGAGCCCCGATCACGTCACAGTAGTCTACAAATGGACCGCGAACGCAGGAAAGCTGGACGAGCTTGCCTCGATCTACGCAGGAGTCACCAAGGCGATGCATGAAAACGAGCCCGGTGCTAAGGCCGTGCACTGCTACGTGTCTGAGGCTGAAAATGCGCTATACGTGCGCGACGAGTTTCAGGACGCTTTAACCCTCGGCTTCCACCTTCAATCAACTGCGGCCAGCCACTTCCCCTCCTTACTCGCCATCGCTACACCCGGACCATTCTTCTTCTTCGGAAACGTCCCGGACGAATTGAAGCAGGCCACCGAGCAGATGCAACTCGGCGCCGAGTTTGGAACGCACACCGCTGGATTCACCAGGTAGAGCCGCGCTGTTACGCAACGACTGTCGAAGCTTCGCCTTTGACCTCCGACTGGGTGATGGCGTCGGCTACCGATGTGGAATCCTCAGATCCAAGATCCAGAATCAGTCGCGCGCTCCTGTCGTACGTCAGGTAGTTGTAGACCCAGTTCAGATAGACATAAACCTTGTTGCGCATCCCAACGATCTGCGTGAGGTGGATGAGCGCCCACGCAGCCCAGCCAATCCAGCCGCGCAGCTTCAGGCCCGACGGAAGCTGCGCCACCGCAGCACCGCGGCCGATCGTCGCCATCGTGCCCTTGTCTTTGTAGCGGAACGTCTGCGAAGTCTCAGCCTTGATCGCCCGCGCGATTTCCTCTGCAACATGCCGGGCACCCTGAATCGCGACGGGAGCAAGCTGCGGATGCAACTCTCCCGACTCATCGGCGCTTGCGGCAATGTCGCCAAGGGCAAATACGGATGAGGTTCCAGCCACTCTCAGGGATCCGTCGACAATAATGCGACCTGACTTGTCCTGCTCGACTCCGAGCGCGTCTGCCAATGCGTTTGCCCGCACGCCAGCACTCCACACTACGGTGGTCGACGTAATCGTTGTGATCTCTCCCGACGTGTCTTTCACCTCGACGGCGGTTGGATTGACCCGGGATACCATACTGTTGAGCATCACCTCCACTCCACGACGCTCGAGTTGGCCGGCGGCGTAGTTGCGCAGGCCGTCCGAAAACGGCCCAAGTACGTCGGCCGTTGCTTCGACCAACACGACGCGCGTTTGCTCGATGTCGATGCCCGGGAAGTCTTTGCGGAGGACGTGTTCGAAGAGCTCCCGTAGCGCACCTGCCGTCTCGACACCGGTGGG
>JANQRN010000109.1 GCA_028284545.1 Rhodothermales bacterium
GCGAAGCCGGCCGCCGACCTTCTCGGGTTTTTCCGCCAGCGCGTTAGGTGGGCAGCCATGGGCGGACAATATCCGCAGCTCGGCCTGAAGCTCCTCAGCGTTTGCATCTTCGTCTTTTTCGTACTTCTGCTCGCTGCCCCCTCGTTCGCTCCCGCACCTATTTTGGTCACGGCAATCCTGCTGAAAATCGTACCTGATCTCTTGCTTCTCTTCGTGTCGGTTCCTAAGACGCAACGCCGAAAGCTGCTCAGCGTGTTTCTCATAGGCGAGGTTCTACACGCACCGTACATCGTTGCGGTTGCTACCTGGGGCGCTCTGGCGCCAGTTCGGTGGAAGGGACGTTAGCGTGGACCTTCTCTTTCGTCTGTCAAATCGCATTCTTTCGGTGCCCGTCAGGCTCTCAGCAGCCGCGTTCGGCGTACCCACCGTGAGGCTTCCGGTAGTTGAGACGGACAAGCAACTCTATCTCACCTTTGACGATGGGCCGACGGAAACTCACACCGCAGAGATCCTGCGCATACTTGGGTCATTTCGCGCAACCGCGACCTTCTTCGTCACAACGTCCCGATTGGCAGCGTTCCGTGAACTGGCGATTGAAGCAAAGGCCGGCGGCCACGATGTAGCAAGTCATGGACATACCCACCAGGACCCGTGGTTTCAGTCGAGCCGAAAGGCGATTGACGACTTTAACAGATCGGTGGACGTCTTGACCGAGATGGGTCTCCAACCTGCGTGGTACCGTGCGCCGTACGGCCACTTCCGGCCCGCACACTTGCGTGCCGCGCAAGAGCGTGGAGTCAGGCTGGCAGGCTGGAGCGTGATGCCAGGGGACTTCCGATCCACAGCGACAGCCGCACGGGTGTTTAATACAATACAAACGGCTGCAAGACCCGGCGGAATCGTTGTGCTCCACGACAATGAGTCAGTTGCCGCACGGCGCGTGACACTGGACGGTCTACGCACGGTCCTCGACTACTACTCTGCAGCCGGCTGGGTCCTCACGGCCTTGCCTCACTCGTAGTAGGGATTGCTTGTCGGCGTGTCGACGCCGAGGTATATCCGCGAGTAGGCCACGTAGTTTGACGCAAACGAGAGTACGGTAGCCACCTCCTCCTCTGTCAGTTCGCGAATCACGCGCGCCGGACTACCAAGTACCATACTTCGCGGCGGAACAACGGTCCGACTGGTGACAAGCGCACCGGCACCAATAATCGAATCCGAACCGATGTCCGCGTGATCAAGCACAATGGCACCCATCCCGACCAGAACCCTGTCGTGGATTGTACACCCGTGCACAATTGCACCGTGCCCGATCGTAACATCATCACCAATGTGCGTCGGCGCACTGCCGTGCGTGACGTGAACGACGCTGTTGTCCTGCACGTTTGAGCGCGCTCCTATCACGATACGATGCACGTCACCGCGAATCGTGACGTTGTGCCAGACGCTGGACTGCGAGCCGAGCGTTACGTCGCCGATAATGACCGCCGTCTCCGCGACGTAGTTCGTATCATCAAACGCTGGAGATGCACCGAGGAAGGGTCTGATCATGCTTTGGGCGCGAGTTCTTTCAGTTCGTTGAGTTTCACCAGCGCTTCCACCGGAGTGATGCGGTTCAGGTCGAGCGACCGGAGCACTTCGAAGACTTCGTGGGTGGCCGTCGAAACCTCGGCGGACATCGGCTCCGGAACCTCAGAAATGTCTGGATTCGTCCTGGACGCCACCTCCGGAGCGCCGTCGCCCCCAGACGCGACGACAACCGGTGTGCTTTCGAGAAATGACAGCACCTCTCTCGCCCGGATGATTATCTCATCTGGAAGCCCGGCCATGCGAGCCACTTCAATGCCGTAGGAGTGGTCGGCGCCGCCTGCGACAAGTTTCCTTAGAAAGACGACCCTGCCTTCGTATTCCTGCACCAGTACCCTGAAGTTCCTGACGCGCGGAAGCCGATTCGCGAGTTCGTTGAGTTCGTGATAGTGGGTCGCAAATAGCGTCTTGGCGGCAACGTCCTGCGTGCCGTGCACGTATTCGACTATGGCCCAGGCGATTGACAGGCCGTCAAACGTGCTGGTCCCCCGCCCTACTTCGTCCAGAAGAATGAGTGACCGGTCAGTGGCGTTGTTAAGGATGTTGGCCGTCTCGTTCATCTCGACCAGAAACGTACTCTCACCCTCTGCGAGGTTGTCAGAGGCGCCGACACGCGTAAAGATCCGGTCGACAACACCAACGTGCGCAGCCGACGCCGGGACGAAGCATCCAACCTGCGCCATCAGTACGATTATTCCTGTTTGTCTGAGCACGACGGACTTGCCCGCCATATTGGGGCCCGTGATCACCAGAATCTGCTCAGCGTCGGGATCGAGCTTGACCGTGTTTGGAATGAACGGCTCGCCAGGTGGCAAAGCAGACTCAACTACAGGATGCCTGCCGTCTTCGATCTCGAGCATTCGAGAGCTATCAACCACGGGGCGAACGTAACCCTCGACGGCGCTCACGCACGCAAGGGCGCAGGTGGCGTCGAGCTGACCAAGTGCCCGGGCAATCACCATCAGAAGCTCGGAATGCGCGGCCACAGCGAGCTGAAGCGCGCGAAACAGTTCGGCCTCAAGCGCGCCAACACGCTCCTGCGCAGCGAGGATGCGCTCCTCAGTTTCTTTTAACTCAGGCGTGACGTAGCGCTCGGCGTTGACCAGCGTCTGCTTCCTGATGTAGTCAGCGGGCACTTTGTCCCGATGCGTATTCGTCACCTCCAGATAGTATCCGAAGACTTTGTTGTAGCCAACCTTCAGGGACGTTATTCCCGTCCGAGCAGCCTCTCGCTGCTGGATCGACGCAATCACGCTCTTCCCGTCACGCGCGAGACTCCGTACTTCATCCAACTCGGCGTGATATCCTTCCCGGATCGTAGCTCCCCCCGACCCAACAGATGCTGGCTCGTCAGCGAGTGCGGACGAAATAAGGACTACGATCTTTGCCGTGTCGCCCTCCAAAGCGAATTGACCCGCGAGCTGTCTGGGGCCACCTGCAAGGTGCGTCTTTATGGTTGGCACGCGCCGGAGGCCTTCTGCCAGGGCCTCCAGGTCGCGTGGCTGACTGCGCCCCGTGTCGTTTCGCGCAACCAGACGTTCAACATCACCAATTCCCCGCAGCGACTGCCTCAACCCGTCGAGCAAAGCGGGGTCTTCGACTAGAACCTGTACCGCATCGAGACGACGGTTGATCTCCTCCACGTCGACAAGTGGCTGATGAATCCGACGCCGGACAGCTCGCGCACCCATCGGCGTTCGCGACTCGTCGAGCAGCTCGACCAACGACTTTCCACCGGCTGTCTCTTCCAAGTCGAGATTCCTGCGCGTCTGTCGGTCAAGCACCATGTGGGCGTCATCCCTGAACCGCTGGATCACACGGATGTGTGGTACGTGCCCCTTCTGCGTTTCGGTGACGTAGTGTAGAACGGATCCCGCCGCGGAGATTCCAAGGTGGAGTTCGTCGACTCCAAAACCCTTTAGGGACTTCGTGGCGAAGTGAGATACCAGGGTCTCGTACGCGAACTCGAAACCAAAGGACCAACCCTCTCTTGGTGTAACAACCACTCCTTGTCGCTGCCACTGCTCCTGCACTCCACCCTCGGGATCGCTGAGGAGCAGTTCAGTTGGCGAAACCGTCTGAAGGACACGCAACACATCGGGCGTCGTCCCCTCCAGCACATAGAAATCACCGGTACTTGCGTCCAGAAACGAAGCACCCGAGTTGCCCTTGCCATCTTCCACTAGCGCAGCCACGTAGTTCGGTCTGTGCGGGTGCAGCAGCTCGTCTCGAAACGAAACACCGGGCGTAACGATCTCGGTCACACCCCGCTTTACAATTGTCTTTGCTTTCTTGGGGTCTTCCAGCTGCTCGCATACGGCAACACGGAGACCAGCTCTGATAAGCCTCGGGAGATAACTGTCGAGCGCATGATGCGGGAAACCGGCCAGCGCGACATCCGCGGCCTTGCCATTGCTTCGCTTCGTAAGCGTTATGCCAAGAACCTGGCTGACCGTATGCGCGTCTTCTGCGAAAGTCTCGTAGAAATCACCCATCCGAAACAACAGAATTGCGTTCGGATGCTGATCCTTGATCGCGTAGTACTGACGCATCAGCGGAGTACTGCCCCGTGGGGCGGCTTCCTTTTCGTCGAACAGCGTTACTACCTGCGACATTCGTTACCCGTTGTCAGCGAAGCGGGAGACTTGTGATTCGGCAAAGAAGTCCTCGATACGATCTCGTTGAGCGTGTCCATCATTGTATCCCGTTTCAACGAGTTTCCTCACATATGGCTCCTCAAACAACAACATACTGAGCCAGTCGGGACTGTTGGTTCGTGCGCCAAGAAGTCGGGCAATCAGTTTCATCGGACCGGTGACCGAACTCTGATACTCGCCGGCTAGTTTGCCGAGATCTCGCGATGGCCGCAGCACTAGCAGCTTTATGGGGCGCAGTGACAATCTCTTGCGCAGCGGGAGCTGCGCCAGAAGCGCATTTATCCGGTCCATAGTGTGCGCGTCCTGATCCAACGAGTCCAGGAATACCGAATTCATGAGCAGACTGGCGATCTGGCCCAGCGGTGGGTAGCCCTGCACAGATGGCGTGTCTGCCTCTGCTCGCGAGCGCGCGTACCGAGTGGAAATCGCGAGCACGCGATTGGCGCCCAGATGAACCACGGGAGCCAGCGGGGCGGCCAGGCGGACACCCCCATCACCGAAGAACGCGTCACCAATTCGAATCGCCGGAAAGATCACCGGCAACGCCGTCGACGCCATAATGTGTTCGACGGTCAGTCTGGCTGAAATCCCCACCCTGGACGGGCGCTCCCAGTCTTTGATGTCCGAGCCCTGGACCCAGGTTACCGTCTGGCCGGTCCCATAGTTCGTCGTGAGAACGGCCAGGGCTTCGAGGGCGCCCGACGAAAGCTGATCCTGCACGCCACGTAGGAATCCCTCGTCGTCGCCCACCTTGTCCATGAGGTATTCGCGAAGCGGCTGCGTGTCCAGCAGCGCTCGATGAAAGCCCTTTCCAGTGTCACTTCCGCGCCCGAACAGGTATTGCCGGAGAAACGAAAGGTTCGATGCAGCCGAGTAGACCTGGGCCGGCGTGATCTCCCGCCAACTATCAACGAGACGCTGCGTATTGTCCCGAAACGAACCGCCGCGCGATGCCAGGTGGGCTGCGTTTATGGCGCCGGCCGACACACCCGTGATGATCGGGAAGGTAGTCTCGGGGAATGCGTCTGCTATGTACCTGAGGACACCAGCCTGGTACGATGCACGGGCACCTCCGCCCGAAAGCAAAAGCCCATACCGGACCCGCTCAGGCGGGTTGAGGTATCCCTGAATTGCGCGCATGACCGCTGGTGTCGGCATAAGCTGAATATATCGACACGCGCAGCGATATTCTTGTGGGGGAGCCAGTTACGCGAGATTGGGAAACATGACTGAATCGTTCGACGCGACGTTTGCGATGAGCCTGCTCGAGGTTCAGGGAGTTGGTCGAGTAGCCGCAAATCGCATACTCCGCCACTTCGACTCACTCGCGGATCTTGGCGAGTATCCCCGTGAACAGTTGATGCACCGTCTTGCTGGTTTACCTAATGCGGCTGATACAACCACCCAGCTCCAGGACGCATCGACAATGAGCAGGGCTACGTCCGATGCCGCCGCCAGAATTGAGAGGCACTCGAAAGCACGCGTGCTGTGCATTCCCTGCAATTCTTCCGCATTTCCCGAACCACTTCGCGCCCTCGATGATCGTGACCGCCCCGTCGTGCTTTATGTGTACGGAAAGCTCGCTGATAGCGATCTGGCTGACGGACCGAAGAGGCGTCGGGTCGCCGCCGCGTTTCTCGGCTCGTCACCCATCGAGCCAAATCTCTTTGAGCGAAGTCAGGAGCTTGCCGTGCGGGTATCTGACGCCGGCGCCACCGTCATACTCGGGGCTGAGTCTGGGTTTGACGTTGCCCTCTCGAAACGTGTCGTGGGCCACGGTGGAAAAGCAGTGCTCGTTGTCGGGGCGGGGATAGACAAGATCCCTCGGGAGCTTCGAGCTGCTGCATCGACAGTGGTCAAGGCCGGCGGAGGAATCGTAAGCCCGTTCCCGCTTGGGCACGGTCCGTTCGATCACGATCACGTCGAACGATCACGGCTGATGGCGTCTCTGGCACGGGCCACCGTTGTGTGTAATCTTGCACCCAGCACCGATGCACGTTCAGCCGCCCTGTGGTCGCTTGATAACCAACGCGCTACGTTTGCGCTGGCACCAATCGAAGGCATGGATGACGTGCACGTAATCGAGTCTGATATTGACGCGGAGTGGCTCGTTTCCGCCGTAGCAAATCCGGGGCAGGCGACTTGAACGACGCGACTCGAGGCATCGCGTTCGTGTTCGTTGACGGACTCGGACTCGGCGAGGCGGGTCAGGCGTTTAACCCGCTGTTGCACGCGGGCCTTGACGGACTGCGCAGCCTAGCCTCCTGTGGCTGGGACTCAGATTCGTTTAGCTCCTTGGAATCCCCAGACTTGGTGCGCAGAAGCCTCGACGCAAACCTTGGCGTCGAAGGTTTGCCACAGAGTGGTACGGGCCAGGCGACTCTGTTCACAGGTGTCAACTGCGCACAGCTCGTCGGCCGCCATCATGGACCCTATCCGCATTCTCTGACGCGACCGGCGATTTCGAAACACAATATATTCAGCCGGCTCGAATCCAGGGGACTGCAATCGGCCTTCGCAAATGCGTATCCACCACAGTTCTTCGACTACGTCGAGAGAACAGACCGATGGACGGTTACAACTCGTTGCTGCCTCGACGCCGGCGTCCGTATCCGCCGATCTTCCGAGATCGCAGGACGCGCGGCAGTATCTGCCGACCTCACTGGTCTAGGACTGCGGCACCCCGATCCCAGTGTGCCGTTGCACGACGAGACGTTCAGCGCAGACACGTTCTCCGGAATCGCCAGGTCATACGCCTTTACACTCTTTGAGTATTTCATGACCGACAAGGCTGGCCACCGGGCGGAATATCCTCGTGCAATCCAAGTCCTGGAATCTCTCGATCGTTTCCTTGGGGCAGTGCACCGCCAACTCGACTACGACCAAACAACGCTGATCGTTACAAGCGATCACGGCAACATCGAGGATCTGCGTACGGGCGTGCACACCAGAAATCCGGTCCCCCTGATCGCGCGGGGTTGGGCCGCCGAGCACTTCAGAAACGCCGATACGCTCACGGATGTTGCACCCGCCATCGACGCAGCTCTGGCTACTCCTCGTTGATCGCGGCAACTGGCGTAGCTGCCTTGCGGCAGCAGCCGCTACATCCCCTGCTGCTCGTCAGCCTCCTCCTCGGTCTCAATCAGTCTCCCCGACCGTAACTCAAGCACGATCCGGTCGGAATCGTACACATGATCCAGCGCCTCGATAATTCCCCTCGAGTCGACAGAGATTGTACGTCCCTGATCGTTGCGGTAGAGATATTCGTTTGGAAGTGCCTCGATATTGCTATCGAAGACGAGTCCGACAATCTCGAGATTGGTGTTCAACAGCGGCGAACCAGAGTTGCCGCCCGTGATGTCGTTTGTGCTGACGAGGTTTAGCGGTGTGGAAAGGTCGAGTGTCTCCGAGCCGTCCACCCATCGCTCTGGCAGGCTCCAGTCTGAAGCGATCGTGCCGAAGGAGTGGTGTCGATCATAGAGGCCGTAGAAAGACGTAAACGCGGGTGCCTCAGTGCCGTTGTACGAGTACGGCGCAACCACGCCGTCTGAGATTCGCAGAGAGAAGGAGGCATCCGGTGCAACCGCAGTGCCGAAGACGTCATAAAGCAGACGGCCGTATTTGGCATTGAGGTTCTCCTCGCGTGACTCAAACGAAGAGAGCTGTTGACCAATCGAGAAGAACAACGAGCCAATCGACTTGATAACCTCGACGCTCGAGTCGCTGCTGGACAGGTAGCCCTCGTCAAGCAATGCGGCGAATCCAGCCGAGTCGGAGAGCGCCGAGGAACGCACAACTCGTGCGGCAACAGAGTCCGGAGTATCTCCCTTTAAGAGCGAGCGTACGGTGGGATGCTGGGGCCCAAGATAATCGCGAAGCTCCTCGAGCCGCGCTGCAATGAAACCACGATCCACATCAGGCGGCCAATCCGATACGGCCAGGCCTCCCTCTCGCATCTCATTCACGCGGTCTTCTGGCGCCCCGCGCTGTTTCAGAAGATCGTGAACGTAACCGTACAGCGCGCGAAGGAGCAAATGGGACGTCATTGTCTCGGAAGAGAACATCGTGAAGGCACCCGACTGATCAGCAACCGCGCGCTTCGCGCGCTGAATGCGCTCAATGTCCTCAAGTAGGGAGCCGTACCGCAACTCGAGACGTGATCGCGCCGCGATGCTGTCCCGCAAACCCGCTTCCCCGGCAGCCTTCCTCGGAAGCACCACGGGTCCGTTCAGTCCTTCCAGTTGGCCCTTGTTCGCCTTGATCGAGTTTTCGAGTGAGAACCACGCGTTGCGCAGGTCATACTCTTCCGCTTCATCGGGATACGCCTCGATAAACTCCTTGAGAACTGCCGCGCGCGACTCCAGAACCCGCAACTGCTGCGGCAGAGCAACGTCACGCTCAAAAACAAGCTGCGCAACGGTACTGAGTCGACTCGTAGACCCCGGGCTTCCGACTACAAATACGGCATCACCCTCTCTTGCGCCGTCTGCTGACCAGGCAAAGTAATCCTTCGTCGCCAGCGGTGACCCACCGTCTCCGTATACGCGAAAGAAAGCTGCGTCAAGGTTGTAGCGTGGGTAAGTGAAGTTGTCATGGTCACCGCCGAAGAAACCGATCTCTAGCTCCGGTGCCATAACAAGCCGAACGTCGGTGTACCGTCGAAACTTGTAGGCCGAGTACCTGCTCCCGTTATACAGCGCAACCACCTCGACGACGAAGGTGCTATCGTCGGATGCCTCACGCGTAAGACGCCTCGCAACCGCCGAGGCCTTTCCTGAGCGCGCCTCAACACTTGCTTCGTCTGACATTCCGGACGTGACGACCGAGGTTACCTCGTCGGTGACATCAGAAATCGAGATCAGCTGGTCCACGAACAGATCCTCTACACGACGTTCAGCATCCACGGATCGGGCCGTGAACCCGTTGTCAAGCAGTTCTTCGCCCTCTTTGGAAACCGCGGTCACACTCTGCCGGGCAC
>JANQRN010000122.1 GCA_028284545.1 Rhodothermales bacterium
GACACGTAGATGTACACGTTGTCGTCGTCACCAGGGTGCTTGAGAACAGAGTGCGTGTGTGAACCGCGGCACGTCTGCACGTTCGAGACATACTTGGGATTCTCGATGTCCTTGATGTCGAAGATTCGGATGCCGCGCAGTCGAACGTCGCTTACGGCTTCCTGAACACCCTCGGTCCCGCAATCGAGACGACCGCTCAGGCCTTCTCCGGACACGAACATCAGGTCCTCGTACACTGAGACATCACTCTGCGACGCCGGGCACAGGTACTCTTTGACCAGCTTCGGCATTGCCGGGTTGGAGATATCCCAAATCAGGACGCCATTGTAGTTGCCCTGGAATACGTAGTTACCCTGGAAGGCGAGGTCAGAGTTTGTAACGCCCAGAAAATCCTCTGGCGGCGCGGTCGTGGACAGCAGGGTCAGATTCCAGATTGCTTCTTCAGCGTCGAACAAGCCGGCGCCGAGACCAACTCTCGGATCGGGGCTCGGTGCTTCCATCGAGTATGATGGCTTATCCATCGGCATGTCAGCCGCGGGCGCGTCGGCCATTGGGGCTTCATCCGACTGCGGCATGTCCTGCGTGACCGGCTTGGGCGCACAGGCGGCCAAACCAACCATCAAGCATACTGCTAGAACGAGGGCGTTACCTTTCATTTTTCGTCTGTTTGGTTACTTGGACAGCGCGTCGAGCATCTGCTGCATCCGCGCGATTTCCGTGATCTGATCCACGTTGATGTCAGAGGCTAGCCTGAACGATGCCTCGTCCTGGCCCGCGCCGTCCTGACTGAAGAGTTCATCAACCATGGTGACGGCACCCTGGTGATGCTGGATCATGTACTTGAGAAAGAGACGATCGAACTCCTTTCCGCGGGCGTTGTCGAGCTCCTGGAGTTGCTCGTCAGTAAGCATGCCCGGCATGTGCATGTGGCCCTGCATGTGACCATCCCCGGCACCGTGGATCATCAGTTTGGTGCCTTCGATATGCACCTCGGGCACGGGCTGATCCCGATCACGCAACCACGCCTGCATGGTTGCGATTTCGTCCTTCTGCGCGTTGATGATGCGCGCGGTCAGCGTCTGCACGGCCGGACTCGCGCCGTGCGTCGGTGCCAAGGCCGACATGACCAGCGCCTGCGCATGGTGCGAAATCATGCCAGTCATGAAGTCAACATCTGCCTTCGTATACCGCGTCTTCGCTTCATCCTGACGCGCCCAGTAGACCTTCTCTGCCTGTGCTTTTTCGGCGTCAGCGTCAGATTGCTGCTCCGACTTCGCGTCCATGTCAGCAGCCATCCCGGAATCACCCGCGGCGTCTGAGGCTACCGATCCGCTACCAGAACATGCAGCAAAAAGAAGGGCAAACACCGGCACGATGAGCAAGACAGCCGGGGCGGAGAAGCGCCAAGATCGCATACTGAGGTATTTCGTCTATCCACAATCGGGGAACGGACCGAGGCGGCCCAACGAAATATACTCATTCAGCGGCCCGTTCAGGGGGCGCTTTCCGACTTATTTGTGAAGACGGGTGCCCTCAGGCGCCTATCCGCTCTTTGTTAGCATAGCTCGTCGCCTCGTGGCCGAGGATCTTGCGCAGCAAGCCCATCTGACCCACATGATACGCCTCGTGCTGCGCCATGAACGAAACAGCGCCAAACACCGAGTTCCTGGACACAGGCAGTTCAAAGGGAAACGGCGAGTCGGCTGAAAGCGAATCGACGTCTGCCAGCGGCAGCCTGTTCAGCAAAGCATGGGTTGCCTGGGCGTGGAATTCCACAATCGATTCGAGCGACGGGTAGTCGGCGTCGGGATCCAATGGCGCGTTGAATACCTCCAGGGGACTCGATATATCTGACCCTAGGAGGTTAGCGATTGTCGCCCGGTTGTGCGCTACGTGACCAGCTAACCACAACATGTGGTTCGCAGCGTCACCGGGTCGCTGACTCAGTGACTCAGCCGAGATATCATCGAGAGCGTTGTTGTACAACCGGCGATTCAGTGCAATGATCTCACTGACCGAAGCCAGCGTGGAGTCACCAAACTGTCGCTCCAGACGCCACAGGCACCCGTTCCAACCTTCTTTGTGCCTGTCAGCCGCGTCTTGTACCGGGAACCCGTCATGAGTGAGTGTGAGTTGGGTGCCCCCGTCGATCTCCGCCAGCTCGATTGTCACGCGCGACTCCCCGATTTCATTCATCGGCTCCTCCAGCCACGACCACGTGAACACTACCCGCTCCGGCGCCTCGATAGACTGAAAGACACCGACGGCCGTGTACGTGTTGCCGAACATGTGGTGCATCTTCACCGTGTAGCGCCCACCGATCGATGCATCCACTTCTGCCTCGACCTTCATCTCGTCATTAGGGGCGAACCAGTGGACGATGGCTTCGGGCGAAACAATCGCTTCAAAGACGCGCTCGCGAGTGGCCGGGTATCGACGGGTGACACGCACGCCGTGCTGCTGCATTGTAGGGGTTTCCATTAGTCTCCTCCGTCAAAGTGTGTGGACTCGCTTCATCGCGTGTCGTTCTTCCGTTGCTGGGTCTTGTCGAGGTAGTCTCCGAGCCTGTCGAGTCGATCAGACCAGTCGCGTTCGATTTGATCGATCCACGTGCGGGCCTGGTCCAGCGTCTTCCGTTCAAGCGCACAATGGTGACTCCGACCAATCTTCTTCTTCCGGATGACGCCCGCCGCCTCGAGAATGCGAACGTGCTTGGCGACCGCCTGCAAACTCATGTCGAACGGTGCGGCCAGCTCGTTGACCGTTGCGTCCGCCCTGGCGAGCATCTCCACAATCTCGCGTCGCGTCGGGTCGCCGATCGCGGCAAAAACAGATTCAACTACCATATACTAAACCATTTGGTTTAGTATATGGAGTCGGCGCCGGCTTGTCAAGGCCATCGTGAGACCTCGCGCCGCTACGTCGGCAGACCCACAAAGTATATTGAGCGAACCGTCTGCCTAACATAGCGTCTGCCCAGAATGTCGCGCACCATCGTCACCTTCGGCTCCATCGGGGTTGCGCTGCTCTTACTGCTTCAGCTGTCCCGATACCTCCTGGTGTTTCCAAATCCGGGAACCGAGCTGTGGCTAGTTCTCCTCGCGCTCCTGTTTGTAGCGCTGGGCGTCGTAATGGCGCGGCATCTCGCGGCTCCCGTGCCTCAGCAACCAGCAAAAGAGATCGACGAAGGAAGGTTGTCGACACTTGGCATCAGCAAGCGCGAGCACGAGGTGCTCGGGCTGATCGCCGAGGGACTCTCGAACCGGGAAATCGCGGAACGCCTGTTCGTGGCTGAGAGCACAATCAAGACGCACGTGTCAAACCTCTTGTCCAAGCTCGAAGCCAAACGCAGAACGCAGGCGGTCTCCCGCGCCAAAGAACTGCGAATCCTGTAGTCAGACTTTTGGTGGATACGGCGATGCCGTCGACTTTGGTACTTTCGATGGATGCGTTTTTGGGCCCGGCAACGTATCTCCGACCTTGAATCCCGACGCTGTCGCAAACTCGTTTACGCCATGAAGAAGATCGTGCTGGCCACCCTCGTTGGTCTTGTCGTCGCTGTAGTACTAGTAGGAGCCCTCGAATGGGTGAGCCACCAGATATATCCGCCTCCTGCTGATCTCGACCTTTCGGATCGGGAAGCCCTTACCGAACACATCCGTCAGAGCCCGACCGGGGCCCTCCTTCTGCTCGTGCTCGCCCACATCGTTGCGGCGATTGGCGGTGGCTTCGTCGCCGGCAAGCTCAGCGACACACCCAAACCGACTCCCGGCTACATCATCGGCGGACTACTCCTCGTCGCCGGCGTCGCTAATCTGATTATGATTCCTGGTCACCCGATTTGGTTCTGGGTGCTCGAGATTCTCCTCTACGTTCCTGCGGCGCTGGTCGGCTACCGATTTGGCGTTGGTGCACCGACCGCCTGAGGCTGTTCCCGTGATCAGATATGCACTGCGGTTCGGTGGTTGGGGCGGCCTGGTACTGTGCGTCCTGTTTGGGGCCAGCCTGTTTCTGGCGGCTGGGGAGTCGCAGAATTACAAACTCGCGGAGGTCGTCGGGTACGTCTCGATCGTTGCCGCCCTGGCCTTCGTGTACTTTGGCGTCCGGAGTTACCGGGACAAGGACCTGAACGGTCAGATTTCGCTCGGTGAGGCACTCAAGTGCGGGCTGCTCATCACCGCTTTCGTGGCTTTCGTCTTCACGCTGTTCGACACACTCTACGTGACAGTTCTCGATCCTGACTTCTATTCAGAGTACATGGAGTGGCAGCGAGCGGAAATGGTGGCGGATGGTGCCACGGGCGAAGCACTCGAAGCATTCGACGAACGATCCGCCGCGTTCCAGGGCAGTTCGGGCTTCTTGTTGAACGGCGTCGTCATGTTCATGACCGTCTTCACGATCGGGTTCATCGTCTCGATGTTGTCGGCATTGTCGCTTCGAACCAAACGCTGACGAATTTCACTATGCACCGTCCGTACTGAATCTGAACACCGTCTGTGAGCGGTAGGTCTGCCCGGGTCTCAGAATCGTCGAGGGGAATTCGGGACGGTTTGGCGAATCGGGATAATGCTGCGGTTCCAGGCAGAAACCAGCGTGACGTTGGTAGACGCGACCGCGTTTCCCGACCTGCGAGCCGTCGAGGAAGTTGCCGGAATAGAACTGCAGTCCGGGTTCGGTAGTCAGCAAATCCATTGACCACCCGGACGCCGGATCGCGGACCGTCGCCGCGTGCCGCAGGCCGTCATCACGCCCACGTAAGACGAAGTTGTGGTCGTATCCGCCACCGTACGCGATTTGCTCGTTCTCCTCGGTGATTCTCTCGCCAATCGCGACAGGCTCGCGGAAGTCAAACGGTGTTCCTGTCACGTCGCGTATTTCCCCGGTGGGAATGAGTTCGGAATCCACAGGCGTAAACGCGTCTGCAGCGATCATGACCTCATGGCCGAGGACCGTGTCGTCGGAACCTGCGAGATTGAAGTACGAGTGGTGCGTCAGGTTGACCGGCGTCGGCGCGGTCGTCGTCGCCAGGTAGTCAATGGTGAGGCGATGGTCTCGTTCGATCACGTAAGTCATATGTACGGTCAACTCACCGGGATAGCCTCCGTCGCCGTCTGGGCTCACGTAGCTAAACCTGATTCCATGCCGTCCGTTATCGTCGAGCGGTTCGGCATGCCACAGGACCTTGTTGAAGCCTGCGTGCCCACCGTGCAGGTGATTCAAGTTGTCATTCTTCCCAAGCACGTAGGTCCTACCATCCAGTGCGAAGCGTCCTGATCGGATGCGGTTCCCGTAGCGCCCAATGGCTGCGCCGAGGTAGGATGAGTCGTTCACGTACCCCTGCAGGTCTTCGTATCCCAGAACAACATCGCGGTAACGACCACCGGCACCCGGCACCATGAGGGAAGTAATCGTGGCGCCAAAGTCCGTCACGACCATCACCATGCCACCGGGTCCCTCCACCCTGAACGTGGTCACCTCTCTCCCATCAGGCAGCACGCCAAATGGCGTCGCACGAATCGCAGCGGGCAGTTTCCGACTCATCGCTTCAGGTGAGTCCGACACTCGTCGACGCCTTCCTGCAATCCCAGCTGTGCGTACAGGTCGTGCGCCTCTTGCCAGAGTTCGGTGGCGAGCGGTCCGTCGCCAGATTCCTCGGCCGCTAGAGCGAATCCGCGCAAGGCGTTTGCGACATCAAGGTCTTGGCGTCTACGAATTCCGCGGTAGAGGTCGATCGCGCTACGGTAGAATGCGAGGGCATCCGTGCTGCGCCCCGATAGTCGATACAGGTCGCCGAGATGACGCGTCTTATGTGCCTCGCCCACCAGGTCACCGCTGTCCTGAGCTATTTGCACGGCCTCATGGTAGACATCCTCAGCCTCATCCCACTGCTGCTCATCCATGTGTACGTGGCCAAGCTTTCCAAGCGCGTCGACGAGGCGAGGCATGTCGCCAGCGTTCCGAAACATCATCACGGCGGCAAGTATGCCGTCTCTAGCCGCGTCGACGCTTCCCTCGCGCCTCAACGCCCATGCTCGAGCGAGCAGGTTGGCTGCATCGTCGTTGTCACCCTCGGTCATTACCAGCCGCCTCGTTTACTCGGCGCGCCGAAAAGCCTGAGTTTCGAAGTACCAAATTTGCCCACCCGGACCGACAACTTTGCGCGCTGACCACTTTCCGTCTTCGTGAAGGTCCTCGATGACGTAGTCGATCTGTATTACCTCATCGCCGGACTTAAACTCAGCCCGAATTTCGTTCCCGTTATCGTCGAGATAGTACCGATACGTCCACACGAAGCTTCCGTCGTCATCAATGTAGCCAGACTCGCGCAGAGTGTCACTCGGGTATCGAAATTCCACAGCGTACAGCAATGAGTCTGACTCCAGCGCGAAGTTTGAGTACCGCTGTTCACGATAGTCCGCAGTGAAATCGTAGCGGTAGTACGACGCAAGAGAGTCCTTTTCGTCGTAGTAGTTCGCGCGCGCAGAGTACGTGCTCTCCTCATGATCAAAGACGATCCGGTAACCCGGAGCGCCTTCTACCAAAGAGACGATTTCGCGCGGCGAACCATCGTCGTTATAGTACCGGGTTTCGGACAAGTAAACGTCACCGGCAATCGCCGGTGACTCGGTCGTATCAGGTCTGAACTGGCTCCATGTGCGCGACGTCGTGCGAGCCGAATCAGCGGCCGGCTGGCACGCGGAAGCGGCAACAAGCAATGGAACAATCAGTAGGGCGGGGGCGGACTTCATAAGGAGATTGGCGACAATTGGTTGAGCCTCAACTTGCAAAGCGTCAGCGATCCGATTTCGCCACTCGGAACTCTGCAAAAGCCGCTGGTCGCAAAACGCGCCGCCCCGACACACCTCAACCCTCAACCTTAAACCCTCAACCCTCGCTATCACATCCCTACGTAGAACGTCAACACGAACCCGACTACAAACGCGTTCCTGTTAACGTTCGCGATCACCGCTGTGCCAAGCCCGGAATGCCGATTTGGCATGTAGGCGCCAAACTCGGCGGCAACCCCAAGCTTCTGTTCAAGCGTCACGAATCGGCTCTTGTTGTCGTTGAGCCGGTCGCCCCAGAGTTGTCCCAGACCCAGCGCGACCGTGAAGACCGCGTCGACCTCGACGTCGATTTGACCGGCGAGCATTAGCGCGCGGTCCACAACCCGTTCATTCGGCGCACGCAGGCTGAAGAGCCCGTCTCTCTGGCCCTTCGAAGTGACGTGCGACGAGGCGCGTGCTACGAGGCCGATCCGACTCGGAAACACAGCTACCGCGACACGTGTGTTGAGTCCGTTGCCCACACCAAAGGGTGAGAAGCCCACCCCCAGCTCGGCTTTGGCGATGGGAAGGGAGCGATCGCGATACTGCGCGGTCGCATCGGCGAAACAGGCAAATCCGACGCACAAGGTTAGCAGGAGGGTCAGGCGCATATGGCAGATGCCGGAGAGCCAATGGTGGTGGGGTCCAAAACCAAACCAAAAAGCATACCGACACGGCGACTTGTCTTCAGCTTCCGGGCAATCGCTCATTTCGCGCAGCAAGCGCCGCTACGCGCTCGATTCTCCTTGCGCGGGTCTCGTCCTTGACGGCAAGCTTGATCCACCTAAGGGCAAATCGCTTGCTCGCGGGGGGCAGCGCGTCGAAATGGCGGACGGCTTCGGCATGTGCCTCAAGGGCCTTCACGAGGTCTGGCGGCTTGACGAGGGCGTCGACATCATCCAGGAAATTCCAGAGGCCAGCGCGCTTTGAGTCCGCAATCGCACGGAGGCCGGCGTCATGCATTCGTCCATCGCGCTCTAGTTTTGCCGCGCGATCCTTGTAGCTCTTTGCCCAATGCAACACGCGTCGCGGCGAGATCAGCTGCATCGTTTTGTCTTTGTCCAGCTTTCGACGGACGCCGTCAATCCAGCCAAAGCATATCAGCTCGTCGAGCACCTGGTCGCGGGAGACGTACCGGGCGCCCACGTGCTTCTTGAACGTTACCAGCCAGACCGATTCCTCCTGGGCATGGTTCTTTTTCAACCACGACCGAAGCTCAACGGGTGAACTCACCTCGACCCTATCAAAATTCTCTGTGTCGATACTCACCTGGTCAGGATCAATACGTCTACGTCTGGTTGGGAGTACTCTGGCCCTGATGTGTGTCGACCTGCGTGATGCGCAGAAGGTTGCGAGAGGGATCGGAGATCGGCATTTCTGTGTTGCCCCACATCTTCGCCTCCGGCGGCTGGTTCGGCTTCACGCCGTTCGCCAGGCATCGTTCGTACCAAGCCGCCACATCCTCAACATACACGTAGACCTCAGTCCCCGGGTGGCCGCGACCGTGCTCCGAAAGCGCAAGGTGAATAGCACCTCTCTTGACGACCATGAAGACAGGAAAGCCAGGTTCGTGGCGATGCTCCATCACAATCTCGAACCCGAGTCGCCCGACGTAGAAGTCAACGGCTGCCTGGTAGTCGTCGATCTGCAAGACCGGCAGTGCATGTTCGGTCGCCGAATGTTCACTCATTTCAGTACTCCGCGCACAGGTAAGCCTCTTGGTACGCAGCCTCAATCACATCCAGCGGGGCGTCATCCTGAAACATGTGCGACCCGGCGAATACGAAAGGGCCTCCGGGTTTCAGCGCGTCGAACACCCGCCGCACCTCCGTGCGCACCTCCGCAGCCGTCATTACCGGCAACGCAGTTACGGTGTCCAACCCTCCCATGATACAGAACTTCTTCCCCAGGACCTCACGCGTGTGTTGGTACGACATACCGGCCGACTCCTGAACTGGGTGTAGACCGGAAAGCCCGAGGTTACGCAGATCCTCGAGAATAAGCGTGATGTCTCCATCGCTATGAAGTAACACGGGTACATTGTAGCGCGCGGCAACGTCGACGATCAGCTTTGTCGCCGGCATGATCAGCTCGCGCCAAAGCTTCGGACTGAACAGCATGGTGTCTTGTTGGCCCCAGTCGTCAGAGAGCTCGATGACATCTGCCCCTGCCTGGATCGCTCGCTCGACACACGCCGCACTCCACGAGCCGAGTCGCATGTACATCTCTGCGGTTCTGTCCTGATCAGCGATCATGTTCATCAGAGCGTCCTGCGTTCCCGGCATTCCATCGCGCTCAAACAGAAACTGGGACAGTTCGAACACGCCCCACGCGTGGACAAACACGGCCTTGCCCCCGCCCTGATGTCTGAGCGCCTCGCTGACGCTCAGAAAAAGACCCTCTTCAGCGTCGCACGCAACGTCCAGGAGCGCTGGGGAGGCTGGATCCACGACGTCCATAGTCAGGTATTCAGCCAACGACCCGGCGGGCTCGGCAAACGGAAAGCGCGGCAGGACTCCGGTTACAACGTCGATATGGTGCGCGTCGCAGAAGCCGTGGATATCGCCATACTTCTCTGAAACGGCCGCGCGGATTCCCGGATTCCATCCGGCAAAAACGTTGAGGGGAACCCGATCAACGGGCTGCCCGCGAATGCAGGACAGGACGCGTTCACGCGAAGTCATGATAGTCCGTACTCACTGGCGGCGAAGCTCTCGCCATACTTATCGAAACCGTACCCAACGACCTCGTGCTCGTCATCCGCCGCTTCCAGTGCGCCTTCAATCCGGTCAAGCCACGGAATCTCTCGTTTCGCCAACGTCAGCGTTTCAGCTGCAAGCGCAGTTCGAATTGCCTGACACGCCGCAAGGCCTGCGCTTCGCGCGCGCAGAAAGTCGGTGGGCTGACCAACTATGGCTCGGGCGATCTCCACAGAGACGGCGGGAGACACGACAAGCGCGTGTACGCTTCGGCCGACATCACTGTCTACCATGAGCTTCTGAAGCGTCGAGGCTGTATCTGACGCGAGTGCCTGGTTCATCAGCCGGCAGTCGTACGCAAGGATTTCTGAGAAGACCTCTGGCGCAAACCCCGACAGCAGCTGCACGTTCTGGACGGACTCGTTGCTCCACAAGTCACAGGCGGCCGCGGCGATGTTACCCATGTGGCTGAAGTGTGCACATGCAGACGCCTTGCCCTCCATCGAAATAGTGCAACCCGTGATCGCCTTCAACACCGGACCCTCGTAGGCACAGTCCTTCGACGGCCCCACAGCACCCTCCTCAAACGCAACTAGCGAGCGCACCGACGAAATGGCGCGAACAACGGCAGCGAGGACGTTCGGGATATAGTTTCTGTCGGCGAGCACCATGGCGGTGTTGGCAAAGGCGCAGGCGGTATCGCCGGCCGGGACAACACCCTCGGTGTTTGCAATTGAGACAATCTCCTTCCAGAGAAAATGCATGTCGCGCGGCGCGAGCACGCCAAGGGCAAACAACAGTCCCTGAGTGTCAGCCTCCATCAGCGCCCGATCACTGACCTCTTTCCCTCCGGTTGACTCAATCGAAAGCAGGTCACCGCCGGCGCGCGCGTTCTCGCGGAACGACTCAAACATGGTCGCCGTCGCCTCGCCCGAGCGCATTTGCGGTGGGCGATCGCGATCTCGGATGTCACATACTGTTACCCTGAGGGCCGTCCGCAACCCGTTATCTGCGTACGCCTCCCGCATAAGGGCGCGGGTTTGCTCGGTAACAGCTTTCCCGATTTCAACGCAGTCGGTCATCTGCGGCGCGTGCTCAAATTCGATGACGGCACCGGGGACATCAAGCGTTACGAGTCTCCCGAGCACGCTGGATACCATTTCGTGGTACTGCGCCAGAATCTTGTCCGTTTGCGAGGCATCAACGGTCATCGGTGGCAGCGTGAAGTTGACTTCCGGATAGACCTCGCCGTCACCAATCACCAGATCGAAGCCGCACGATACGGGAGCAGCTGCGCGGCCAAACATGAGTTCGCCGGCGGTCGCGTACGTGAGCGCTTGAGATCGCGTCATGCGTGAGCCCCCACGAGTTCGCGCGCAACATCAACCGCAGCCGAAGAGTTCTTTGCGTAGCCGTCGGCCCCGATCTCCTGAGCGTAGTTCTCACTCACCGGCGCACCTCCGATCATGATCTTGACCGAGTCACGCACACCCTCGGCAACAAAGGCATCGATGGTGTCCTTGATGGAGGGCATCGTGGTCGTGAGTAGAGCCGACAAGCCGACAAGTTCGGCGCCGCTTTCTCTGACGAGTTCAATGAATCGCTGCGGAGGAACGTCAACTCCCGCGTCGATCACCTCAAAACCACCGCCGCGCAACATGATCGAGACGAGGTTCTTGCCGATGTCGTGTATGTCGCCCTTGACGGTGCCCACGACAACTCTGGCCACTGGTTCAAAATCCGACTCTTCGAGCAGTGGTTTGAGAATGTCCAGACCCGCGTTGAGGGCGCGGGCGGCAAGCAGCATCTCAGGAATGAAGTACTCGCCGTCTTTGAACCGCTGTCCAACCACGGCCATCCCGGGAATGAGGCCGTCCTGGAGTATTTCTTTGGCCGCTCTTCCTTCGTCGAGGAAGCGCCTCGTCATTTCGAGGACCCGATCCTGATCTCCCGTGATCACCGCGTCCTGGAGTTCTTCGAAGATGTTCATGATGATGATTGCGCTGTTGGATCTGTTGAAACCGAGACTCCCACGTCTGCGGGAAGGAGGGCATATACACCGGATAGCGAGTGCCGCGGCGTCATGAATTGCGACTCCGATAGCTGCATCCCGATCGACCCCGGGTCGAGGATCTCAAAAAGGTCTTTTTGCTGCGTCAGATCCCACTTGTGAAAGCCGGGCGAGAAACGCTTTCCGAGGCACAGGCTGTGCACCGCGGCGGCCGTTGCGAGCTCCTCTTCAAGTACCGAGAGGAGGCCGTGTACGAGGGCAGACGCGACGCCGTCGGTAACGTATGCCGTCGTGAAGTCTTCGACCGTTATCCGTTCCAGCAGCTCATCCAGTTCTTCGCCGAGTGTGAGTGCGAAGAAGGCGGCACCTGAGGCTTTTTGCAACGCCTTTGCGAGACCCTGACTTGAGAACGTGTAGCTAGTATCGCCGTACCCCTCAACCTCAACGACCGAAGCCGCGGGATCAGCACGCGGCACGCGAACTAGCGCGTATACGAACCGCGGTACAACGCTACGTTGACACGCCACAAGGCAGTCGTCGATCATCGCGTCGAAGGCGCTGAGTCGCGGCGAGGTTAGTCGGATCTTCAGAAACCGGTACGCCGCGCGCCGATCAAATGGTAGCGCAGTCGCTTCGATGTCCCCCCGGCAAACAATCTCTGAGGGCCAGACTGTGGTCATGATCATACCCTCCCGTTCTTGACCAAATCGGCAATCGCCGCAACGTGTGCCGGTGTATTCCCGCAGCAGCCGCCGACAACTTGCGCTCCGAGCTCCGTGTAGCGTGCGATGTGAGTCGCCATTGTAACCGGAGAGATGTCGTATCGAGGAGGAGTTCCGGTCGGCAAGCCCGCGTTCGGCTTGATCCACAACGGCAACCCGGTACGCCGGCCAGCCAGCTGTTCCAGCACCAACCCCATGTCCTCCGGCGTGGTGCCGCAGTTAGCACCAATCGCCACCACGCCAAGAGGCGCAACCTCGGATGCCATCGTCTCCGGACTGACGCCCATCATCGTCCGCTCCCCCCGGTCATAGCTGAACGAGCAAACGAGTGGAAGCGAGCTGGCGAGTTTGACCCCCGCTATGGCGGCCTTCGCCTCAACGAGGTCGTAGAAGGTCTCGAGGATCAGGAAGTCAACGCCTCCGGCTTCAAGTGCGGCGCTTTGTTCGGCATAGGCGACCTCGACCTCGGTGGGTTCCAACGTGCCCAGCGGTACGAGCATCTTTCCTGTAGGGCCCATTGATCCGCCGACAAAGACACGTCTGCCCGCCTCATCTGCTACCGAACGGGCCAGCGCTGCGGCCTGCGTGTTGACTTCCTTCGCGTGCTCTCTAACCCAGGCGTCGTTGCACAGCTTGTTGCCGCCAAATGAACAGGAGAGGATGATGTCGGAGCCGGCATCGACAAATTGGCGATGGAGATCCAGAATGGCTTCGGGTTTCTTGAGAACCCACGCCTCCGCAGCTTGACCAACCGCCAGGCCCGCGGCCTGCAGATTTGTGCCGGTCGCGCCGTCTGAGACCAACGTCTCACCGGAAGAGAGCGCAGCCAGGAAAGTTGTGTCTGGAGTTGCCATTGCAAAGCACCTATGACTATCAGTCCGGTTCCAGCGTGAGTGCGTCCACGAACGCGTCGTTGAAGTCGGGGTGGTTTGTTAGCTCAACGTATCCCATTGAACGCGCAAGGCGGGCCGCGACGCTCCGCAGTTTCACCGAAAGCAACAACTGAATCGCACCCATGCCGGCGGCGTTTCCGACCTGTCGAAAGCGCTCCTCGGGCAGATCCGGAAAAAGTCCGATGTCTACTGCACTTTGAATTCGAAGGTAAGTGCCGAACGCTCCCGCAACGACGAACTGATCAAGGTCCGCAGCCGCCAGGCCGGCCTCGACGAGCAGGAGATCTATGCCGGCACGCACCGCGCTCTTCGCAAGCTGAATCTCGTTTACATCGGCGCGCGAAACGGTTATCGCGTCCCCGTGACCCGACGCCTCCGAATCCACCAGAACGAACGCAGAGCGTCCGTTTTCTGAGGTGAGTCGCGGGTCGTCTGGGCGAAAGCTTCCGCGCGCAGTGATGAGATCCTCCGCCCGCAGCGCTGCGACCGCGTCGAGAATGCCAGATCCACAGATGCCGACGGGACGAGCGCCACCGATGGTGTGCAGACTGAACTCGTGATCGTGGACGTGAACATGTTCGATGGCGCCTTGAGCCGCCCGCATACCGTGGCGGATGTGTGCACCCTCGAATGCTGGACCGGAAGCACACGAACACGTATAGATCTCACCGTCTGCAACCAGGCTGATTTCCGTGTTGGTGCCGATATCGACGAACAGTATCCGCTCTGCCGCTCCCAACGAGGCTTCAGCTCCCGCGGCCAGCGCCATGGCGACATGGTCTGACCCCACGTAGCCCGCCACGTTGGACGGCATGTACACGTACGAGGCCGGTGCAACTTCGAGACCCAATTCGCGGGCGCCCACCGTGAGCGGTGCCGTCGCAACCGGGACATACGGCGACTCGCCAAGCTGCCGCACCGGCAGCCCGGCAAGCAGGTGCTGCATCGCCGTGTTGCCGACGGCAACTGTCTCCACGACCTGCGTAGTATCAAACCCGGCCTCGGTGCAGAGCGATCCCAACAACGTGTTCAAGCCATCCACGAGCCGAGAGCGAAGAAG
>JANQRN010000131.1 GCA_028284545.1 Rhodothermales bacterium
CGCAGACGTTCATTGTGTGGTGTTCACTTGCAGTTTGTTTTCGGTCATCAGCGCGCATCGTACCGGATAAAGGCGACGTACGCAAGCAGAAACGGGAGCAGCAGGAACAGGATGAGTGAGACCAGGGCCCATGCGTTGCGTTGTATTGCGCTGGAGAGATCAGGATTGGTCGCCTGGAACTGTGGGAGGTTATCCCAATCGACTTCGTCATCGTTGTTCATCCAGAAGCTGCTGCCACCCAGCCGCACACGCACTGCCGACGTGGTCAGCTTGCTTAACGGGCCTGACCGCAATTGGGCGTAGTAGTCGGAGGCCTGATCCTGAAATCTTTCGTACGCCAGATCTCCAGTACCTGAGATGTCGGCTACCAGAAACCCATACGCGGCTGATGGCGAGAGCAGAGACACCGCGTACGAAAGCTGGCGCTGGCTTCGGCGTTCACGCTCAAACGCTTCGTCAATCTCGAGCAAGCGCGTCGCCTTCTGCTCAGCAAGCCGCTCCGTGAGTCGCAGGTACTCGTCCCGAAATCGCTGGCCGTCGGGCGTCTCTTCCCTGATATTCATGCTGTTGAGCCGGTCAGTATTGAATATCTCGGAGTATAGTTCGCCACCTTCGTCCATCTTGCGATCGTCGAGCTCGTCGATGACGGCCAGCTTCTCGATTCGGATTGCCTCCTCGCTTCGAACGGGTCGCACAACCGTGGCGGTTGTCTCAGCCAACTTTGGAACGACGAGTTGCAGTGTCACCCAGACGACCAACAAAGAGACAATAGCTGTGCGCCCGGAGTGGCACATGCTGGACACCATGAGTCCGATCATGAAGAACCCGGCGATGTAGAGGGCTGACACGCCCAGTACGGCTCCCACTCGAAGGAGCGTCCCGCCGGTCAGGAACCTCGAATCGAGTACCGACAGTACCGCGTAGAAGAGCAGCGCGCCGACGACAAACACCAGGAGCAAGACGACGAAGCCACCGATCGCCTTTCCCAGTATCACCTTGTCCCGCGGTACGCTGTTCGACAATACGGCTTTGAGTGTGCCGCGCTCCTTTTCTCCCGCAATCATGTCAAAGGACAGCAGGATCGCGAGTAGACTGAAGACGACCTGCACCAGAAACAGAAAATCGAGACTACCCAGGGCAGCAAGGAGCCTGAAATCCTCAGCCTCGATGTTGCCCGCGTCTACGCGTCCGAGGGAGTTGTCCTGCGTTCCCAACTCGAAGTAGAGCGGCATGTACGGCTCTGTTCCGCGCGCGAGAATCGAGAGCAGGGCGGGCGGTCGGTAGGCCCGGATTTCGGATTCTGCCCGATCTGCCTCAAACGCTGAATACTGGTTGTCAAATGCCGCCTGCCGCGTCTGGTAGTATTCGTAGTTCACGGCGCCGCTCACGATCAGCAGCAAGACAGAGAACGCTGAGATCACCAGAAAACGGCGGTTCAGGAGGCTCTCGGTAATCTCTTTCAGGATGATCAGCTTGAGCATGCGGGCCCCGTGACTGCAAAATGGGCGATAAAACTACAATTGTAGGACAACGGCCCAACAGTACGGATTGTTGTCCAGCGCCGCAAAAAAATCGGTCGCTGAAGACTGGGAAACCCGGCTGGACACGCTCCAGCTACTTCCGAACCACGCTTGTCGTCGCGACAGTGCGCCCCAGCCTGTCTGCAGCACGAACGAAATACAGGCCTGCCGCAAGCGGATACATGGGCAGCTCAATAGTGGCCGGGTTCGAGCCGTTGAGCTCAAGAGTATATACGCGTCGCCCGAGCGCGTCAAAAATGTCGACGTATGCGGGCTCAACCCGCAGTCCACTCTTCTGATCCTCCAACCGGATGCGTAGGATATCCGTAAACGGATTTGGGTACGCCTGTACGATCCATTCGGGTCGGTCAGTCGCTTCACCGTAATCGATCGAGGTCATAGTGACGTTCGATGCGCCGGGAGTCGCTGAGGGAAGCACCTCGAATCGACCGCCTCCATCCACAGTGCGCCCATAAGACACATCTGTTTGCTGTTCGCCGAACGTAACGGCGTCTACTATCTGGAGTGACGCGTCGAATATGCCGAACTGCTCACCGCCCGCCGAGAGCTTGAATGGCAAGTGCAACGCTCCTTGTTCGGTATTGTCGTCTAGCCAGACGATCAGGAATCCTCCAGGTGCAATTGTGGTGTCTGGCGCCGCAAACTTGTCTGGCCGCGTCAGGTTGTCTGTCAGGTACAGGCCGTCGAGGCTGATCGTACTGTCGCTTCCATTGTAGATCTCCACCCAGTCGTCGTACTCGCCAAACGCATCGCTGACCGTCGTGTCGTTGCTCGCCATCAATTCGTTTATGTACAGCGGCAGCCCCGAGTATCCGATGTCGAGTATTCGTTCGTTGGAAAACGATTCTCGTCCCGCTGATTCTCTGCCGACGAACCGATACGTCATCCGCACAGCCGTTTCGGTAGGCTCCAGCCTGCCCGAGAATTTTCCGTCACCGGCGACCTCGTCGCCGTGCGTGCCGTCGTCAAACAGCGGAAGGACGCCGGCCACACCGTCTAGCTCGTATTCGACCTGCGCGGAGACCCCGGGTTGGTCATCAAGCACCGTGACATAGAAGTTCACGGGTTCGGCCGCGCCAGGCGCGACGGGCTCGTAGTAGCCGTCCAACAGGATCGGTCGGATCGGTCGCGGGCTGAGTTGCGAAAGCGCGGACTGGTGACGCGCCTGCACATATGACTTCAAGCCATATGTCACGTGGCCGCCGAGCGCCTGCTCAAACGCGTCATGAAAGTCCTGGACAGAATAACCGTAGTCAAGTGTCCTGAAGCTGTCTGCCTCTGCGGCTGTCGCGATCTGCGCGCGCAGTGAGTCGATTCGGGCGGTGATCCTGGGCGGATCGAAACCGTCATCCAGGAGTTGCTCGACGAAGAACGTATAGCGGTCGACGAATGCCTGCACCTCGAAGAGGCGATCGGTCAGCGGTCGCGCCTCTGAGGACCCCCACGAATAGATATTCCTCGTGCCCCAGTCGAGCCCACCCTCAATGCCTTCCCACCAAATGCCGAAGCTGTTATCGAAGTCGTAGGGGATGTACTCGAATAATCCGGATCGCGGGTTGTGGTAGAGGTAGTAGTTGTTCTTCAGGTACCAGTAGTTGTCCCAGCTTCCGGTCACGACATCAACAGCGAGCGAACGAAGGAACCCGTTCACGTCGAAAACCGCACCGATCTGTTCGGCAAACTGGGACGCACCCGTGTTGTTGAGGACGTCAATGAAGTGTGCGAGGTCACCGTACCCCTCCGTGTCACTGTCTTTCAGCTTGAGGTCGTACGGGCGCCGGCTTGCGTCCGGATAATAGTCTGCGGCATCCGGACCAAGATAGCGGAGGTCTGCAGGCCAAAGGCTCCTGTATAGGTTGCCGGAGTCATCTCCGAACCGCGACATCAGAAACTGCTCGTCGACGTGCTCGACGTTCGCGTACAGGCCGAAGTAGACCTCGTTGATAAAGAGTCTGACGTGAGCCGCTCGTGTAGCAATCACCCCCTGTTCGGCAAACAGGTCCCATGCCAGTTTTGACCGGATGATCGTCGGATCATTGTGTTCGCCGTTCAGATTTAGCTTCTCGACGCCGAGGAATCGCTTGCCTCGCTCGAAGGCGTTGAATGACACTTTGAACGACTTCTTGGCCGAAAAGCGCGACGTATTCCCGCGCAGTCGAAACCCAACGTTGTTGACGGTTTCGACTGTCACGCCGTCGTCATACTCAAAGACCGCCGGATGTTCGACCTCACTCTCTTCGTTGCCCGGCGCAAGAATAGCGTTTAGCAGCACCGGGTCTATCGAGATGCGTATTGTCGCCAGACGGGAGTCATCGTAAAGAGGACTGGGCTCAGGCGGATAGTTCTGAGCGGCTGCGGATATCACAAACCCAAGCAGGACGAATCCGAGTACTCCTCGCTTCATTCGTCTTCGGTCTGCGGAGGTGCATATCGTGCGGCCGATGCAGCATCTCCCTTGAGTTCGTACAGGCGGACGAGTCGGCGGGCCGCTCGACGTGTTCGGCTACCTTCCGGCCCGAACGCCGCCGTAAATGTTTCATGAGCTTTGAGAAGCAGTTGTTCGGCCTCCACGAGGTCGCCGCGCGCGATCAGGGTTGAGCCGAGGTCGCTCTCCGTGTCTGCGATGTAGCGGTGGTCAGGAGGTAACGCATCCTGGCGAATCTTGAGTGCGGTGCGCAAGTTGTCGGCAGACTCGTCCAGCCGACCACTTTCGCGGTAAAGCTGCGCCAGGCCGACCAGCGGGAATGCACGATTCGGGTGGCCGGCGCGAAGTACGTCGTCCTGGATTCTTACGGTCTCCAGGAAAGACGCCTCGGCGCCATCAAGGTCGCCCAGGTCGCGGAGCAGAAACGCACGGTTACTGTATGCAGCGGCCAGGCTCGGATGCGGACCGCCGTAGTGCTCGCGCAGGATATCGAGGAACTGGGAGCTGGCCTCTTCAGCACGCTGGAGATCACCTTTCTCAGAATACAGAATCGAGAGACTGTTCAGCGCGTGCGCGACCTCGACATGTCGCGGCCCGAGCATGCGCGTTCTGATATCTAGCATCTGCGCGTACAGGCTCTCGGCCTCGGCGTACTCACCGCGGTGTCGCAGGATACCGCCCAGGTGACGCATCGTCGATGCAATCTCCAGGTGGTCGTCTCCGTAGTGGCGCCGTTGTCGCTGAAGCGCATCCCGCAGAAGCGGCTCTGCGTCGTCGGCCCGGTCAATTTGCCGAAGCAGGCCTCCCAACTTGACCATAGACTCTGTAACTCTTGGATGATCTGGCTCATACAGCGCTTCGTTGCCGGCGAGAACCAATCGGTGCAGCGAGTCTGCAGCGTCGAAATCACCAACAGTCTCCTTCAGGTATGCCAGCACGCTAAGACTCTCGATCACATCCTGGTGCGCTGGCCCAAAGAGCTGCAGCCGCGTCTCGTACGAGCGAGCATACAGCGAGTCCGCCGTATCAGAGTCGCCTGCGTCCTGATAGACCAGCCCCAGTGTGAGTTCGGTAGTGGCCTGCTCCGCGTTTGGGCCGTCGTAGAGCAAGTGTTGCTCGACCAGCGCCTGCTCATACAGCGATTTTGCTTTGTTGTCGAGGCCGAGCCCGTAGTACGCTTCGCCGAGTACGCGCATCATCGTTGCGCGCACCTCGGGTTCTGTCGCCAGCTCGGTTTGTATGCGGACCGCCGCGGTATCGACGAGCTCGCGCGCGGACACCTCGCGTCCCCGCGATTCTTCTGGATCAACGACGTAAAACAGATCTACCAGGAAGTCTGAGACTTCCTCTGCCTTCCGGCTTTCGGCCCGTGCAACGTCTCTCTGTGCGGCCAGCGAATCAACGAAGAAGGCTGTGAGGGCTGTGACGGCGGCGACGGTCGTGACGGTCGCGGCAACCGCTGCGCGGTGTCGTCGCACAAATTTTCTCGCGCGATATCCGACCGTATCGGGTCGCGCAATTACGGTGAGACCGTCGAGGTGCCGTCGCAGGTCCGTCGCAAATTGGTCGGCGGAGGCGTAGCGTCGCTCGGGTTCCTTGCGCAGGGCCTTGAGACAGATGTTGTCGAGGTCTCCCGCCAGCAAACGACGGAGCCTTTCCGTCGGCGTCGACCGGGCTTCACTTACTAGCCTCGGATTGACCGCGGCTGTATCACCTTTTCCCGGGATCGCCTGGGAGATCGCGGTACTGGGCTTTTCCGGGTCCCCTGACATGATCAGCTGGTGGAGCTCCTGGACCGGTCGCCGCGTGTCGAAGGGCCGCCTACCGGTGAGAAGCTCGTACAGAACGACTCCGAGCGCATATACATCCGTAGCCGTCGTCACCGGCTTGCCCGCGACCTGCTCTGGCGAGGCATACGCCGGAGTCATCAGGCGCTGGCCCGTCGCGGTCAGCAGGGGATTTTCGTCTGCCTCATCTAGGATTTTCGCGATGCCGAAGTCCAGAAGCTTCACGACACCGGTGTTCGTCACAAGAATATTCGACGGCTTCAGGTCGCGGTGCACGACGAGGTTCTGATGTGCATACTGCACTGCCTCGCAGACTTTGCCGAAGAGTTCGATGCGCGCAGTAACGGACAACTTCCGGGAATCGCAGAAGGTGTCTATCGGCTGCCCGTCCACAAACTCCATAGCGAAGTATGGGATGCCGTCTGGAGTTCGGCCGCCGTCGATTAACCGCGCGATGTTCGGGTGATTCAGTCGGGCGAGTATCTGGCGCTCCGATCGAAATCGCTGCAGTACGTTTGTCGTGTCGAGTCCCGGGCGCAGTACCTTCAGCGCCACCTGCTGATCGAAGTCACCAGTGCGATTCGCGAGGTAGACGTCGCCCATTCCACCGCTTCCAATCCGCCGCACAATCTGGAACTGTCCAACCTCCCGGCCGACGAAGTCTTCTTTGATCTCATCGTTCACGGTGTCCATCGCAATGCCGTCGAGAACCGAGGCAGCGGACTCATCTGCGTCGATCAAGGACTGCACTTCCGTAAGTAGTGCGCTGTCATCTCCGCACGCGTCACGTAGCCACGCATGACGTTCTGAGGGAGATTGCTCCAGCGCGGCCTCGAACAACGCCTGAATCTTCTTTAATCGGTCATCTTCCATCAGGTCGCCAGAATCGGTGGGTATGCCAGGAACCGGACAGGCCGCGCCCTTCGAATTTGTCGTTCATGAGAGAAAACGCTGATTTTCGGGGTTTCAGCGTTGGCGAGGGCGTTTGTTAACACTCCAAGGTACGGTGGGGAGTTGGGAAGGTGTTGGGGTTGAGGGTTGAGGGGTGAGGGTGAGGGTGAGGGTGAGGGTTGAGGGTTGAAGGTGGGAGGGGCGGAGTGTGGAGGAGTGCCGGTGTACTTGGTCACGTTGACGGGTGTCCGCCTCCGAACACCTGTGTTGCGCTGACGGTCACTGTTCGGCCGTCGGATTGCGAAATTGGGTCTTTCCTGAGCGTGGCACATGCCTTGCAAAATGAATCGCCGAAGCGTGTCGCCGAGCGCATACTCGGGAAATGCGCGGCTGCGCTTCGTGTCGTAAACCGACACCGTGTAGGCTCTCTTGCTAACAACCAACACCGGGTGCCGCCGATGACTCGACACTACATAAGAATGTCGTTGCGCATTCTTAAGAAACAGCGACTGTTTGCGGTGATCAATGTCGTTGGTCTTTCGCTGGCACTCGCAATAGTGCTGCTTATTTCGCTGTTCGTTCGTGACGAGTTTACATTCGATACATGGCACCAGCGCGCGGATCAGATCTTCAGTGTTGAAACCGTCAATCTGAATCCGGATGGCTCGCCGCGCTCCCAGTCTGCCTACCACCCGTATCCGCTGGCAGAAGCGCTGATCCAGGATCATCCGGGAATCGAGCAAACGGTTCGCATGCTCGACAACAGCGTGGTCGTGCGCGTTGATGGCCGCGCTAGCGAGCAACGCGTCCTTTTCGCAGACTCTACGTTTCTCCAGGTGTTCGACTACGACGTGCTGCGCGGTGATTTGACGCGAGCGCTACACGACCCAGCCGCGGCGGTATTGACGGAGACGGCGGCGCTGCGCCAGTTCGGGGACATAGACGTCGTCGGTCGCTCGTTTGAGATCCGATTCGAAGACAGCTACGAGCCGGCGGTTGTTTCTGCGGTAGTTGCCGACCTCCCGTCAAACACGAACATACGCTTTGCCTATCTGTTGCCATTCCACCGGGCACCGATGGTCTACGAATGGGTCGCTGACCGGATGGATCGATGGAACGCTTCGTCTTTTAATGTCTTCGCGGTGCTAAAGGACAATGTCACACAAGCTGCCGCCGAGGCGACGATTCGTGAACTCTGGGCACACTACAACGCGGGCCGTATTGAGACTCTGCGAGAGCGGGGATCGTGGGAAGGCCAGGGCAGTCCGGCGGTGTTCACCCTTGTCCCGCTCAGATCACTTCATATTGGCGCTGGCGCCCTCGGCGGCGGTAGCAGGCCGACCGTACGAGCCGCAACGGGTACTTATGGCGTGCTTGCTCCTCCCAGCGACCCGATGTACTCGTGGATTCTGATCACGATTGCGATTGCAATTCTGGCGCTGGCGTGTATCAACTTCGTCATCCTGAGCATTGGGCGCAGCACCACACGGGCTGCCGAGATTGGCGTGAGAAAAGCACTCGGTGCACAGAGAAGACAACTTGTCACGCAGTTTGGAAGCGAAAGCATCGTCCTCGCACTTGTCGCTTTCGTCGTCTCTATTGGGCTCGCTACCCTTCTGTTGCCCATATTCAACGGCCTGTCGGGAAAATTTCTGTCGATAGAAGTGTTGCGGGATGCCCCCCTCCTGACTCTACTGCTCTGCTTCGCCGTGTTGGCTGGCTTGGTCGCAGGGTGGTATCCATCTCTTGTGATATTGCGGCATCGGCCGGCTGAGGTGCTTCGAGGACGCTTTAGGCCCGGAGGGCCAAATCGGATAACGAGGTCGCTGATAGTCGCGCAGTTTGCCGCGTCGGTCGCGCTCGTCGCGGTCGCGCTCGTGATGCTTCAGCAGATGCGTCACATCCAGCGTCTCGACCTTGGGTATGATGCCGAGAGCGTGATTGTGGTGCACGCAAACCGGACCGACGGGAGTGAGCTCACACGTCACCTCGAGCGAACAATCGGCGCACACGTGGGCGTAGAAGAGATCGGTGCTGTCTCCTTCTCCATCAACAGAGGATCCAGCCACGAAGGCTGGCGTTTTGGCGAACGTGAGTACGCCGCGTACGTCTACAATGTGGAGCCAGAGGCCGTTCGCGCTTTGGGCGTGGATCTGCTTGCGGGCGAAACCCACAACGAGCGATTTGTCTCAGATTCGACGTTCGCCGTACTGATTAACCCTTCTTTGGCTGAACTGCTGGGCTACACTCCGGATGAGGCGATTGGGCAGCAGGTCATGGGATATGATGACCCAGCGCCCTACATCGTCGGCGTGGTCGATAACATTCACTATCGGTCCCTACACCACGAGGTTGGCCCGATGATGATGACAATGGACCCCCGCGAGCACATGAGATATGCGCTCGTACGCGTTCGCGGTACGCGGCACGTCGGCTCTATTATCGAGGCGCTGGGCGCCGCCTGGCAGTCGTACGCACCGGATGTCCCGCTATCCTATTCGTTTCTCGATGACGACGTTGCACTAACGTACGAGAACGATCGGCGATGGAGTCGAGTGGTACGCTATGCGGCTGGACTCGCCGTACTGATCGCCTGTATGGGACTGTTCGGACTCGCGGCGCTAACGATTGTGCGGCGCACAAAAGAGATTGGCATCCGGAAGGTACTCGGTGCCTCGATTCCGAGTATTCTGCTTCTCGTGACGATAGACTTCGCCCGGATGGTGGTCGTGGCTACGGTGGTCGCCGCACCAGTGGCCGTCTTGTCACTCAGCAAATGGCTACAAGGTTTTGCCTACCACGTACCGCTGCAACTCTGGGTGTTCGGTATCGCGGGGCTACTCGTCCTACTACTTGCACTGGGAACGGTGTCGTACCATGCGCTCCGGGTATCGATCGCGAATCCTGTAGACGCACTTCGATATGAGTGAGCTGGTTTACGATTTGCGCCGTACGCTAACCTAGCTGACCACCACTTCCGTCCATCCGCTATCGGGGTCGTTGCCCGACATCTCCAACGCGGCGTATACCTGCCAGACGTATCGTGCGCAGATGCCTTCGAATGAGACAGGTGCATCGACCGGGACTTTCACCGGTACATCGAACGTGCGGTGGTCGTGTGCGCCGAGTTGGAGGCTGCCGGTGACATCGACCTCTTCTTTGTAGAGGTTCTCGTTGTGTCGCACGTCGACCGTCACGCTCTCGCCATTTGCATGCACGGTGTGGCGTGGGATGCGGATTTCCTCGCTGCAGCGAAGTGCGAGCACGATCTTGTCTACTTCCACCGGTTCGTCTTTCACCTTTACGCGAATGGTTGCGGTGACTTCGGATCCGCGGGCAATCTCCTCTGGCAGCTCGACGCTGACATCGGCCCATGAGCCCGTCATCTTCTTCTTCAGCTTGGAAAAGAATCCCATATCGGGTGTAGAAGTGTTTTTTGAACCTGACGGCAGTATAGCGAATGTGGACAGTTGCAGCCCGTGTTCGAAGGAGAGTCTTCTTCTTTAGCCGTAGATTCTGCGATGATTCCCACATGATTCCATGGCCTGAAAGAGCCCACCTCGATGCACTACAAAAAGTTCGTGCTGCTCCTGCTGCTGTTCCCAGTTCTTATCGCACAAGTCGTTGCCGCAAGTACTTCCGCTGACTGGAACGCCAAACCCGCGGCCGTTGCAGACCCGATTGATGGCTACCACAACTTCGCCGCACTATCTGCAGCGCTCCAGCGAGCCGTCCGTGGCAACTCAGAGATTGCCCGATTGTCCTCACTCGGCAACTCACTGGAGGGTCGGGAAATCTGGATGGTTGAGGTTGGCAACCGCGCCGGGGTGGCCACGGATTCCAGGCCGGCCCTGCTCATTGTCGCAAATCTGGATGGCGATCAGCTGGTGGGAAGTGAGATCAGTCTCCGGATCATCGACTACCTCATTGCCGGCTACGGCTCAGACGAAGGGATAACGAAGGCTCTTGACAACTCCGTCTTCTACATCATTCCGCGCGCCAACCCAGACGGGGCGGAGCGCCTGTTTTCCGGGGTCCAGACGGGCCAGACGACCAACATGCGACCGATGGATGATGACAACGATGGTCGCACCGACGAAGACGGGCCGGAAGACCTCAACGGCGACGGCCTGATCGGCATTATGCGCGTAGCTGATGCGATGGGAGCCTACATGGTAGACCCCGAGGAGCCGCGTCTGATGAAGGCAGCTGATGCCGCGGCGGGAGAGTCGGGTACGCACGTGCTGTACTGGGAGGGAATCGACAGTGATGGCGACGGCTTCTACAACGAAGATCCACTCGGCGGGGTGAACCTCAATCGCAATTTCCAGCACGCGTACCCATACTACCAGGTAGGTTCGGGGCCACACATGATCAGTGAGGAGGAGACGCGCGCCATTATGGACTTCGCGATTGCGCACCGCAACATCTCAGCGGTGCTGACTTTCGGGCCGCATGACAATCTGGTGAATGCCCCGAACAACAAGGGCGAGCTGGCGGCTCCCAAGGAGCTCCTGCTTCCCGGTTTCGCGGATGCCAGCAACACTGATGCCCGCAAGACCGGCACCTTCGCGACGCCGCGCCCCCGCTTCTTCCGGCGCGCGCAGCAGGATCGTACGGGCCGACCCTCATCGGGGCGTCGACCGGAGACAACAGTGAACAAGACTGATCGCGAGTACTTCACACGGGTCAGTGAGGAGTACAAGAAAGTGACGGGACTCGAGTCGCTCCCTGCGACGGAGAAGCCCGCCGGTGCACTCTTCGAGTACGGATACTATCAGTTCGGCGTGCCTTCGTTTTCCACGCCGGGTTGGGCGCCGGTCTCTGCCCCGGCCGCGGCAGACAGTGCCGACGCCGCCAAGGGGAGTAAGAGGAACGATACCGCAAAGAAGAATGAGTCCGTCGACGGCGAAATCCTGAAGTGGATGGACGCCGTTGGACACGACGGATTTGTTGAGTGGTCGACTTATGACCATCCTACGCTTGGCGACGTGGAGATTGGCGGCTTTGTGCCGTACAGGGCCAAGAATCCGCCCACGGCCGTGATCGATAGTCTCGGACCGCGTCACGGCGAGTTTGCCGTGCACCTCGCGTCGCTGTTTCCAAGTGTGCGCGTCGCGAAGGTCGAGGTTACCGATCACGGTGGAGGCGTTTTTCGGATTGAGGTAGAGGTCGAAAACGGCGGCTTCTTCCCGACATCAACGGCGCACGGGGTCGTGTCTCGCAGCGTCAAGCCAACGATGGTTCAACTTGAAGTCGATCCGGAGGCGCTGCTGTCAGGTGACGCGAAGACGAGCTTCTTTCCTGCTCTTGAGGGTTCTGGCAAACGCAGGGCCTTCGAATGGATCATTTCAGGAAACCGCGGCGAGACCGTGACGCTTCGAGTGGTTTCCCAGAAGGGTGGACGGGACACGGCGGACATTGTACTGCGAGGCGAGTAATCATGAAATCCAGAGCACTCTCTTTCTCACTACAGATGGCAACCCGGAGCACCCGAATGCGAAGAGCAAATTGCGTTGCAAAGAAGTCCGTCGTGCTGTCGCTACTGGCGATCAGCTTTGCCGCTGGCGGACTCATGCAACCCGCGAACGGCCAGTCGGCTTCTGATGCCAAGTTCAAAGTACGCCTCGACTTCAATCGCTGGCACGACTACGATGAGCTCAAGGCAGACATGCTAACGCTGGCCGAAGCGTATCCGAAGTTCCTGACGTACTCGTCGCTCGGCGAGAGTCATGGCGGCCGCGAAATAATGCTCATGACGATCAACAACCCCGACACGGGTCCGGAGCTCAGCAAGTCGGCGATGTATATCGAGGCAAACGTTCACGGCAACGAAATCCAGGGGAGCGAGGTAAGCCTCTACACGATCTGGTATCTCATGGAGCACTACGGTCGCAACGAGATGGTAACCCGGTTGGTTGACGAACGTGTCTTCTACATCGCACCGTCGGTCAATCCCGACGGCCGCCAGCACTTCATGGCGGGCACGGGTTCTGGAGCCCGCACGGGACACGTGCCGGTAGACAGCGACAACGACGGCTTATACGACGAGGACGGACCAGACGACCTGAACGGAAATGGTGTAACCGATCAGATTCGCAAGTACGTCCCGGGTGAAGGAACCCACCGGATTAGTCACCGCGACGAGCGCATCCTCGAGCCCGTGCCACCGGGGGAAAAAGGAGACTACGTACTGCTTGGATACGAGGGCATCGACAATGACGGAGACGGCCGCGTTAACGAAGACCCTGTTGGCGGATACGACCCAAACAGAAACTGGGGCGCCGACTGGCAGCCAAACTATATCCAGGGTGGCTCGATGGACTATCCCTTCCAGCTACCCGAGGCTCGCGCGGTCAACGACTTTCTGATGTCGCATCCCAACATTGCTGGCGTCCAGTCCTACCATAACACCGGCGGGATGATACTGCGTGGTCCTGGCGCCGAGTGGCAGGGTACGTACCCGCCTGAGGACATCGCCGTCTACGACGTCCTGGGAAAGACCGGCGAACGGATGTTGCCCTACTACGACTACATCGTGATCTGGAGCGGACTCTACACCGTGCACGGTGGTTTCATCGACTGGACGAACGATGGCCTCGGGATGATCTCGTTCTCGAACGAGCTATGGAACGGCGGTCAGTACTTCAACAGTCCGAAACTGAAGGAGCAGCAGCAAGATTCAGAGAACGAAATTGAGCCGCGCAGGGCGAGCTACTTCTTTGATGACTATCTGGAGTTCGGTGAGCAATTCGTCGAGTGGGAGGCGTTTGATCATCCGGATTACGGTCCGGTAGAGTTGGGTGGCTGGAAAAAGACACGCGGGCGCGTCCCACCGAGATTCATGAACGAGGAGTTGTCGCATCGCAACATGGCCTTCACACTGTATCAGGCTGACGAGATGCCGATGATGAATGCCGACAACGTGAGTGTTGAAAAAGTTAATGGTGACGTATACAGGGTGCGCGTGGACTTCGAGAACACGCGTGTCGCTCCAACAATCACTGCACGAGCTGCTGAGAACAACGTCGTGGATCCAGACCTGATCACAGTCTCAGGCAGAAACGTTGAGGTGATCTCCGCCGGGTGGGTGCGCGACCGATACAAGACGTCGGCGACTGCGATGATCGACCAGCACGATCTGAACCGGATAATGGTCCGCAACGGGCATCCGGGGCATACGACGCGCACGATCGAATACCTTCTCAGGGGTCGGGGCGATGCCACGATTGCGTATAGCAGCCAGAAGGGCGGTACCGCTGAGGTCACGGCATCGCTTAGATGACAGGTTCGCAATAACAGGTTCGCAATGACAGACGAACAGGGACGGACGGTCAGCACGATCGTCGGCTTCTACATGTGGCGGGGCGGGCTCATTTTCTGCGCGTGTTACGGATTCTATCTGGGAGCCGAGAGAGCGATTCGTGTAGCCCTGGAGCTCGGCGTTCCGGCCCAGGTCGTCGTGGGTGCCAGCCTGATTGTTCTGGGCTTCCTCGTCCTTTTTGCTTCGCTGATTGTGGAGCGTGTCCTCGATGCTCGGGCCGAGGGCAATTTGCTTGATACCAACTGACATGTAAGTTCGCACATGATTGTCAGAACGATGCGAATCGTGGCCGTGGCACTGATGTTCGTCGGGCTGCTGTTACTCGCGACGTACTTCGTCAGTCCGCTCCGCATTTTCTGGATCTGGTTCCGTGCCTGGCCGTTGCCGTTGCAGATCGGTTCAGCAATTGCGGCAATGGGTCTGGCGATTCTCCTGACAACAATGGTTGTGGATCGGGTGATGAAGCGCAAGTATGACACTGAATTGAAGAGGCCATAGAGATGGATATGATCCTAGTCACGACGCCCGACATCCCGGGTCGGCAAATCACGGAGGCGATCGGCCTGGTGCGCGGCAACACCATTCGCGCCAAGCACGTAGGGAAAGACATCCTTGCCAGCCTGCGAATGCTCGTAGGCGGAGAAATCAAGGAGTACACCGAAATGCTGACTGAGGCGCGCAACGAGGCTATCTTGCGCATGAAGACAGAGGCCACGACCGTTGGCGCTGACGCAGTCGTGAACGTCCGCTTCGTGACGTCGCAGGTGATGTCAGGTGCTGCCGAATTGCTGGCCTATGGCACCGCAGTCAAGCTTGCGCCGTAGCCAACTCGGGACGGGTCCTGATTTCGGCCTCGGGCGCCGTCGGGCTGACCTTTGCGCGTAGCGCACGAAGGCCGCTGACGCCCTGCAGCGGCTCGACATCGAGATCCTCGATCGGCCCCTCGACGTATCCTGCCGCGCTCAGGTAGTCGAGATACCGCGTGTATTCGCGTCGCTCTTTTTCCTGCGCATACACGACGGCGATCTTGCCCGGCTGGGTGATACGTTCGGAGGTGCCGTCGACGACCGCTTTGTCGATGCGCTTTTTCACGATCATGTAGCGCGCATTGTACGCGCCGTCAACTCCGAAGCGCTTTTCGTCCTTCGAGAAGCGTATCGCGATCGGGAAATCCTGTACCAGGACCAGGTGCGCGAGGTCGAGTGCCATCGGCAAGTCGGGCTTGATACGTTCAAGCTCCCAGACGATTCCGCACATCGTCTGCAGTTGCCACAGACGCAGGTTGCGGAGGTACAACATGTCGAACGGTCGATTCTCTGCGATCGTGTCGCCGACGTAGATGTTGTAGTCCACACCATCGGTTTCAAACTTCTCGAAGTAGTGCGGAAACATCGCCTGCGCCTGCTGCTGCTGCTGCTGGAGGAAGGTGGAGATACCCTCGTTTACGCGAGCGACAGATTGTTCATAGGCGCGACGCTGCTTGTACAGAACGCCGAGCTTCGGGTCGATCGCTGATCGGTAGGCCTCGACTTTCTGGCGAGTGCGATCGTTCGCACCGGCGAGCCTTTCGAACAACGGCTCAACGTCGTTTCGCAGGAACTCCAGTGCACCGATTTCAACGTCTGACGTAAGACCCTTCTCGAGATTCTGCGCATAGCGCGCAATACGGAAGCCGAGTTCGTCCAGCGCCGGCAGGGGTTGCGTGCTACTCGCCTCTACAATTGCCGCGAGCGCCAGCCCAAGCTGCTCAATGAGGTCTTGTTGAATCGCGTGACTGCGGTGGATGGTAGAGTCTCTGATGTCAGACAGCCCGTACAGTGGATAGACGCCCTCGAACGTGATGTCCTCCGCCTCGGTGCGCTCACCGGATTGCTCTGATGCCTCCAGCTGTTCGGCCGCCCGCTTGAAACGCCATTCGACGGACGGGTGGATCGAGGTGAACTCTTTCTTGATGCGCGCCTGAATCCGGTCTGATCGTTCGTCGGCTCCGCGGACCATAGCTGCCGAGAACAGCGAGATCACATCCATGAGGTAGGCCACGCTAAGTTGCGTAAGCTGGCCGGGCTCCGTCGAAGCCAGTTCAAGGACGCCAATCAGCCTGTCGCCATCTTTCAGGGGAGCGAGAAGCAGGCCGCGGTAGTTTTGCTCCCGAATCCGGTATTCGAATCCGGTGCAGAAGGTGCATGAGTCCAGGTCACTCATGACCACCGGTCGGCCAGTCGAGAAGATCTCCGCGTAAGAGGAGTTGTTCTGCATGGTGCACTTAGGAACGCCACCATCCAGGAGAAGGCTTCGCCCAAAGACCTGGGACTGCTCCAGATCGCCAAAATCCCCGCTTGCCACGCCGATGACGCCAATGCGCAAATCCGGAATGCGGAGCAGCGAACGCAGTTGCTGTTCAATGCTGTTGAGCCGATCGGATGTTGTCAGCGCCTGCTTCTGCAGCAGGTCATTCTTCAGGCGGCTGTGTACCTCATGCTCGGTGACGTCGACGAGTGTCACCAATGTGAAGCCTTTGAAGACGAACCGTTCGGGTGGCAGGTGTTTGGCCCAAAGATCGAAGTCCGTCGGCGCTGCCGTCAGCGTCTGAATGACCTCAGCAGAGAGGTCCGGAAGCTCGCCCGTGCATTGCAGGTCGATGTACGACGTGTCGAGCATCAGGCGGTAGAAAGTGTCGAGGCCCGACGCGTCTGTTACCGAGAACGTGTCCGGGATATTGAAACGAGATTCGATGCCGTAGAACTTCTCGAGCACGTAGTGGAACGCATTCATCGCTTTCGCCCGCTCCAGCTCCTCGGCGCTCTTGAACCCAAGTATTTTGCCGTTAGCTGCCGAGGTGCGCTTCACTTCGTGTAGCTCGAGGAACTTCGGCGTGCCGAAGAAGACCTCCATCTTGAACGGCATCATCGCGCCGATCATCGCGTCACGCGAAGGAGATACGGGCACGACCGCGGTCATCAGCTGGTCGGTGAGCGACTTGTACGGCGCCAGGTCGGCGGCCGTCGAAACGCCATCGACGAGTTCGGGTATTGCCTCAGCTTCTTTGACGAAACCGCGCGCAACCTTCCTGAGAGAATCGTTCTGGGTCGTGTCGGCGATCTCCTTCCAGGTCGCGATCAGCTTGTGCAGGCTGAGGAGGCGTTCAAAGGGGAACGTCGAGTCTGTATCGCTTGGGTTCATGCTGTCTCGATCCGGGTGAACACTGGCTATCATTCACAACGATGACGAAGCCAGTAGTCGCTTGAGGGACACGTTAACTACGGCCACCTGTCCACTGAGTTGCCGTGGGGCCAGAATTGTTACACCAATCCGGCTATTCCGAGTCTTCGCCGAAAGCCACTGAACGCTCGTATGCAGCCCAGATTCCTCGCGACAGTACCGTACGTAACCCGCCTTTTTCCATGCGGTAGAGGGCTGCTGCTGTCGTCCCCCCCGGCGAGGTAACCTGGTTTCGTAGCTCTGCAACGTGCTTTCCTGACTGTTCAGCGTAGGCAACGGAGCCGCTGATCGTCTCAAAAACGAGCTGTTCGGCGATTCTGCGCGGAAAACCCATGTGGACCCCGGCATCAACCATTGCCTCCATAAACAGAAAGACGTATCCGGGGCCCGAACCGCTCAATGCAGTTGCCATATCCAGATAACTTTCGTCGGCGACCTCGATGTCCGTTCCGAGCGTATTCAGGATTGCCCGAGTCTGCTCCCGCTGTTCGTCAGTCACCTGGTTCGTTGCTGTCCAGACCGTAATGCCGCGCCCAATCTGGGCCGGTGTGTTGGGCATGGATCGCACGACGGCTCCGTGGCCGGCCCCGGGGGACAGCCGGGCCACCGGGGCGCCAGCGACAATCGAGACCATCAGGTCGCCGGGCGCGAACTCACCGTGAAGGTCTGCGAGTACAGTATCGAGCGTCTGCGGCTTGACGGCCAGCACAACGATTCGGCCGACGCGGGCAGCTTCCGCGTTCGCTGCTGTAACCTGCACGCCATAGCCATTGGACAGGGCGTGCCGCCGCTCGCTTGACGGGTCGGCGGCAATAATCTGGTCGGGCGCAACGGCGTCCTGGTCAAGCAGACCGCGAACCATGGCCTCGGCCATCGTGCCGCCACCAATGAAGGCGATCTGTTGCTCTGCAAACATTGGTTGCCTCGGGAGATCTGTTGCGGCCTACGAGTCCAAGGTACTCTTCGCGAGTTCGACACACCTGTTGTAGAACCGCTGCGCCTCGGTCATGTCTTCGGGGTCACTCGGCCACGAAGACCAACTGACACGACGGCTTTCACCGCCGGCGGTAAGCGCCACGAACCATGTCGCCTCGCCGGCGGCCTGTTCACTCATCTGAAGGATGCCGGCTTCCGTCGCATCCCGCCATATCGTCAGCGCACGTGTCGGGTCTGGCGCGGACTCGCGGCGGATGTTCTCCTTCGCGTGTTTGCCCTCCCACTCCATCACTACGCCGTCGGCGTTTACAGCGAAGCCGGTCATCCGACCCGCAAATCCACCGGTTTGACCAACGATGATATCAAAATCAGCGGGTAAGGCAACTTCGCTTCTGGACACGTTCTCTCCGTTCTTGCAGCCGGGCAGGCACGCGATCGTGAGCGCCGCTGCGATAATCACAAGTGTCTTCTGCACGGTAATCTCCTGGTTATTGCAGTCGGTTCGATTCGTTGGTCATTTCCGTAGTACGACGGTCCGCGTCTGTCGAGATCCCGGCCCTCCGGATTCTGGGACCGACTCCATGCGTACGAAATACGTGCCGGATGCTACGCGCGCCCGGGCGGAGTTCAGTCCGTCCCAGACAACTGCATGTTCGCCGGGGGCCTGCGAGCCGCTACGCAGTTCCCTGACCAATCGCCCCTCTACATCAAAGATTGCGATGTTGACGCGCGCCGCCTCCTCAATCGCATACGGTATGGTCGCCTGATCCGAGAATGGATTGGGATACGCCGCATGCAGGGCGTTGGTCGGTAGTGTGTCGCCTGGTTCGTTTGCGACAGGTACGACGTTGATTGTCACCGGCAGGCTGATGTTGCCGCCGTTTCCAGCGATCTCCACGCTTCCCGAAAAAGAGCCGCCGGCGCTAAGGCCCGAAGGATCGTACGTTACCGTAACCGTCTGCGACTGGCCGGCACCGAGCGAGCCATTTGTCGGTGACGCGGTCAACCGCGTCTGTGAACCGGCCGCGGTACCCTGTGACCTGATCATGAAGGCACCGTTCGTGAAATTGGTCTGTCCAGACAGCGGCAGATACGAGCTGCTTCCGGCATCCCAGAAGTACGACCGATCGGTTACCTGTCCGTCGAAGTCCGCGCCAGCCGGGAACGAAATCCCGTTTGCCGCCAGGAACTCCACATCAAATACGACGCCCTCGTCCATCTGAATCGGGTCGAATGTCACCTCGTACCATTCGCCGCCACTGGG
>JANQRN010000144.1 GCA_028284545.1 Rhodothermales bacterium
AACACCGGCAGGTGGCTCTTTGCCTTCACGACCGGCACGGCTGAGAGGTCCAGCGTGTTGCGCGTCGACGTCTCGAACGTTCGTATGCCGCGTTCGCACAGAATGACGTATGGATTGCCGTGAGACATGATGTACTCGGCACTCATTAGCCATTCTTCGATGGTCGCTGACAGTCCGCGCTTCAGGAAGATTGGTCGTTCAGCTTTCCCCAGTTCTTTGAGCAGGGGAAAATTCTGCATGTTGCGCGCACCGACCTGGATGATGTCGGCGGTAGCAGCCACGTCCTCAATCTGAGACGACTGCATGACTTCCGTGATGACCAGCAGACCGTGTGCGTCTGCCGCGCGACGCAGAATCTGCAATCCGTCCTTTCCCATACCCTGGAAGGAGTACGGAGAAGACCGCGGCTTGAACGCGCCGCCGCGCAGGATTCGGGCTCCCTGCTCGGCCACAAATGCGGCGGTCGACTCAATCTGCTCTTCAGTCTCGACCGAGCATGGACCGGCGATGATGACAACCTCGTCGCCACCAATCGTGACGTCCCCGACCTCGATCTGCGTCGGGCCGTCGACCCAACTTCGGCTCGCAAATTTGTACGGCTCTGTGACGCGAAAGACCTCTGACACACCATCCATGACGGCGACGCGTCGCGTGTCGAATCCGGGCTTTACGCCGACCGCTCCCAACACGCTGCGGTTCACGCCGGTCGAGCGGTGCACATCAAAGCCGAGACCATTGAGTTTTTCGATTACGGCTTCAATCTGGGACTCTTCGGCCCCGACGTCCATTACAACAACCATAGTTCCGGCTAATTCAGTCGCACGAGGTGGTAGCTCTTCTTACCCTTGCGGAGCACGAGTAGTTTTCCGTCGATGGCGTCCTGCAGGCCGACGCGCGTGCTTTCGTCGGCCACGGGTACGTTGTTGACCCGCAGGCCGCCACCCCGGACCAGCCTCCGTGCCTCGCCTCTCGAGCCCACAAGGGCCGTGTGTTCAGCAACGAGATCAACAATCCCCAGTCCGTCGTCGCCCAGCGTGTCTCTCGCAACATCGGAGCTCGGTACTTCCTCGAATATGTCGATAAGGTCATCGGCTGAGAGGTCACTCAGGTCTCCGCCAAACAGGACACCTGAGGCCTTCTCTGCCTTAACCGCCTCGGCTGCTCCGTGCACCATTCCGGTGACCTCCGCGGCGAGCGTTCTCTGGGCTTGCCGGGCTCCAGGATTGTCTTTCACCGAGGTGTCGAGCGTTTCAATTTCTTCCTGGCTGAGCCAAGTGAAAAAGCGAAGATACTTGCCGACATCTGCGTCATCTGTGTTCAGCCAGAACTGGTAGAATCGGTACGGCGAGGTGAGTTTCGCGTCGAGCCAGACCGTCCCGGCTTCGGTCTTCCCGAACTTCGTTCCGGCCGCGTTCGTGACCAATGGCATGACGAGTCCGCCCGCCCGCTCGCCTCGCATCCGGCGAATCAACTCTGCACCTGCGACTATGTTGCCCCACTGGTCACTTCCGCCGAGCTGGAGCGAGCAATTGTACTGATCGTGCAGGACGAGATAGTCGTACGACTGCAACAGCATGTAAGAAAACTCAGTGTACGATATCCCGTCGTCAGAGCTCACGCGTCGCTTGACGGATTCCTTCGCGAGCATGTAGTTGACCGTGAAGTGTTTCCCGATGTCGCGTAGGAATTCGATAAACGTCAGCGGTCCTAGCCAGTCGTAGTTGTTGACGATCGTTGCAGGGTTTGAGACGGCGTCGAAGTCAAGGAAGCGCGCAAGCTGCTCCCGGATTCCAGCGATATTCTCGTCAACCTTCTCTGAAGTCAGCAGCTGCCGCTCTTGAGTCTTCCCGCTCGGGTCACCGATCAAGCCCGTGCCGCCACCAACGACGGCGATTGGCGTGTGGCCAAACCGCTGGAGTCGCGCCAGCGCCATAATCGGCAGCAATGAACCGACGTGCAGGCTGGCTGCCGTCGGGTCGAACCCGATATAGGCCGTCAGCTTTTCCTTCGCCAGCCGCTCTTCCATTTCCGGCGTGGCGTCGTACACCAGGCCGCGCCATGTCAACTCGTCAAAAAGCGTCATGCTAGCGGTAACGTTCCAACTTGAATTTTTCTCCGAGATAGCGCTGGCGCACTTCCGGATCAGCCGCGAGTGCTTCCGCGGATCCATGTTTGAGGATTTTGCCCTCGAACAGCAGATACGCCCGGTCAGTAATGGCGAGCGTCTCGTGCACGTTGTGATCCGTGATCAGCACACCGATACCCTTGTCCTTAAGTCCGCCGACGATAGCCTGGATGTCTTCAACGGCGATCGGATCAACGCCGGCGAAGGGCTCGTCCAGCAGAAAGAACTTTGGGTTGACCGCAATCGCCCGGGCGATTTCGGTGCGACGGCGTTCGCCACCCGAAAGCGTGTAGCCCTTGGACCGCCTCACGGCATCGAGACGAAACTCCGCGACAAGCTCGTCCACGCGTCGACTGCGCTCTGCTCGGTTGATGCCCTGGTACTCCAGGACAGCGTGCAGGTTGTCTTCGACCGTCATGCGTGCGAAGATGGATGTCTCCTGCGCGAGGTACCCGAGTCCGCGCCGGGCGCGGCGGTACATCGGCATCCGCGAAATATCCTCGTCGTCGAGGACGATAGCGCCCTCGTTTGGCCGGACGAGCCCGACGATCATGTAAAACGTCGTTGTCTTCCCCGCTCCGTTCGGCCCAAGTAGCCCGACAATCTCGCCCTGGTGTACGTCAAGCGACACACCACTCACAACCTCACGCCGCTTGTATCGCTTCGTGAGGTCAACGGCTTTTAGCGTTGACGTGTCAGGCATTAATTCTCGGGGGACGCCGGCGTCTGAAGGTAGCCCGCAATATACGCCGTGCTTTCTTCGGTAATTCAGTGCGAGCGACCGACGAGCGCCTGCACCCGGCTATCGTCAGCGAAGATTCTTCGCGTTGGTCGCGTGCCCGGGCGCCACGCCAGTCCGGATAGTGCCAGCCCGACAGGCAGGATCTCTTCGTCGTAGTACGTCCCCTCAATTCCATCTGCCGCGTGCATCCCTCTCAGTTCATCGTCAGCCATGTCAAGTCGAATCGAGGTTGACACAAACTGCATCGCTCCGTCGGGCTCACCGTCATTCTCGTTGAAGAAGAGCGCCTCGGCGTCGGGAGCAAACGTGAGGCTTCCACTTCCCTGGGCTAGGCGCCCCTGTAGTGTCGCTCCCTTCACCTGCTGTATACGGCCCAGCACCGAGTCTTCCTGGGCCAGGAAGGCGCGGCCGCCAACAAACAGTGAATCAACCTCGCCGTCCCGGATGAGCACAGCGATGCTGTCACCGCTGATTTGCGTCTCACCAAACCACAGCACCGGATCCCGGTAGAGCCGTAACCGCTCGACCCGCTCTCCGCCACTCTCGGTGACGCGGGTCACAAGCGCCGAGTCAGCGCTTGCTGCGACGTCGCCCCGCCAGATCAACACGTCACCGACCGCCTCGACCGTTTCAACCGAGTCCGATTCCACGGACACAAGTCGCCGCGATCGCATCGCGAGGGTGTCACTCTCGAGAGAATCTGTTTTGACACGAATCAGTAGTGCGCTGTCGCGCGCCGAGAATCTCGAGCCGTCACGGTCGGTGCGAAGCATCTCCGTGAAGAGCCACGTAGTATCTGCGATAGCACCAGTCGTGTCACCCCTCACGACGACGACCTGACCTCGAGCTATGGCGATTTCTGTCTCGCGGAGGTACTCGACCGAGTCAGCGCGCGTAACCGTGTCGTCATTCACGAGCTCCACGTAGCGTGTAAACAACGCCCGTTTTTCGCGCGACCAGTATTCACCATACTTGGACGCAAGCGTGGCTGACGAGTCGATTAGGGTGACGCCGGTATCAAACGTCGCGTGTCGCCGATCAGAATCATACTGCGCGGTCGGACCAAAGACTACGACATCTCCGTCTCGAAGAACGACGTTTCCGCTTGCCTGCCCTACCTTCTCACGACGCTGATACCGTATGGTCGACGCAGTAAGCGTATCGGTTACGCGCTCGATGGAAACGTCATCCGAGAACACGATGAGGTCCTCGCCTACGTACTCGGTTGCCCGACGCGCGCGCAGCGTCGTGCTGTCCTCGACGAGCACGACATTTCCAGTCAGCCGTCTGATGCGCCTGCCGTTCTCCAAATCCGACGAGATGGCGTCGGCAGACAGGTCGACGACACGCAAGTCGGCGCTCGTGGTGTCTACCGCCTGAGCCCTGACCTCGTTCGGTGAAAACGCAGGTAGCACGAAGAGCGACACTGCAACACAGGCCAGCGCGCAAGCGATGTGGCGGTCCCTACTCATCTTCGAGGTAGACACGACCCGTGACCTTGCCGAGCGTATATCGCTCGAGCATCTCGTCAGCATCAAGACCGTAGCCCTGCAGGTTTTCGGTCTCGGATGTGATGCGGACAAACCCGGGCGCCCGAATCTGTGCCTCCCGCTCGAACCAGGTCAGCCGTTCGGTTTGCAGTTTTCGGCCGCTCGACGAGACAACAACGACATCGCCCGCCAGGACATAGGTCCGCGCCTCCTCGTCGATTCGAATTTCGCGTGCCGCGACATGCGACTGATCGCCATCAGCGCCGAAGACCTCCACTTCGACCACGCCATCGTTCCCGCCGTCAGCCTCGCGACCGTCTAGTACCACATAGACTGAGTCGCTTGTTTCGTAGCGCGCCATATGGGCGGCCCTCAGCTGAGCGCGCGGCTGTCCTGCCTCCCCGAGGTAATAGTCCACGTTCCAGCTCTCCTGATCCGGCCCTTCTTCAGCGGCGATTTGACCAACAGATACGGGCGTCGCGCGCTCTGACGAGCACGCTGACAAGCTGACAAACAACGCCAGCATAGACAACGCCGCCGCGTGTGTAGTCACAGGGGGTCTTGTCACGGGAGGTCTGCGCTTTCACCGTACTTGAGCACGGCAGCACCAGTTTGGTGGAACCCAACATACGAGTCGAAGATGGTCCGCGTATCGTCAAGTACGGCTCTGAGTTCCGCATCAGAGAAGCCCGAGGTGGGGGCGTACATGACAAAACCGAGAAGCCTCGTCTCTTCTGAGAGTTTGGTCTGCATTGAGTCCTTGATTGGATTGACGATCGGCTCGCCAGCGTCGTCGGAGCCGGAACAAGCGCATCCGCAGACGAGATCGCGCAGGTCGATCAACTGATCTGCCCTGTTGAAGACGTAGGATTCATCCGGCCTTCCGGTCCTGAAGGTCATCGCCGGATCGGGCATTTTATCCACGTCCCATATCGAAACGGGAGCCAGGTACTTCAGACTGATATAGTTAGCGGCATCAACTGCCGGCAAGACGACGGGCAGCGGCTCGCCTTTCCTCGCCAGAGAGAGGAGGTATTCGCTGGCAGGTTTGCTCCGCCCGGTTGGCTTAAATTTCCCATACCGCAGCATGTCGCGCGCGGCGAGCCGGCGGGCCTCCTGGCGCTCCGTCAAGCCCGCACCGCGCTCTGCTGTGAGTACCTCGACGAGCGATTCGAGGTTGCCGGGAGGATCGGAGCGGGTGTCAACGCGCCGCAGCGTGCATACGGCCACCGCAAGCGGGTTATGGGCAAGGTTATTGCTAAATCGCACTTGAAAGAGTTTCCGGATGCAATGGGAGCGCTGCGGTCAGCTTTAGTTTAGGGGCCCCACGTCGATATTGAATCAGGGAAAGAGACCATTCAGTGCATTAACAACGACGTTTTCGGTAGGCCATGCAAGTGACCACAATGACCTTCACGGTCGAGCCCTGCAATCAGGACACAGTAATTGTCCGCATCGGCAAAGCGCTCGACTTCAGGAACGCCGCTGAGTTCAAGTCGACGTGCCAGACGCAGGTTCGCTCGGGCGCGAGGAACTTCATCCTCGACTTCTCAGAAACCGGTATCCTGGACTCAACAGGTTTGGGTTCGATCTTCTCGCTGTACCGCCAGGTCTCTCCCCTTGAGGGCCAGGTAGTGTTTGCGGCTGTATCGCGACCAGTACAGGTTGTAGTCCAGCTGACGCGAACCTATAAAGTATTCCGCCAGTTCCCGTCGGTCGACGCCGCCAAAGAGGCGCTCGTCTAACGACCTTCCGGTGGTCCCACCAGACCAACAAAGCCGGGAGGCAGCGCGGTACCCATGGAGTCCGTCAAGCACAGATTTCAAAATCTCGAAACCGCCGTCGATGACGCCCGTGACGTCATCGACGCGTCCACGTCGTCGTGGACGGGCAAGGGGGTTGCCCCCGACGTGATCGAGGTCGCGAAGCTGGTGACGCACGAGTGGATTGCGAACCTGGTCAGACACGCGAGCTTCGGCGGCCGAAAGCCGGATATCATTCTCGATGTCTGGACTGAGGGTCCGTGCATCCACTGTGTGATCGAGGACAACTCCGACGGGTTCGACCTGGATGTCGAACTGCACCGGGCCCGCCACGAACTCAACGAAGCTCCGGAACGCGGCATGGGGCTCATCATGGTTGATGAGTTCACGTCAGAACTGAAGTACGAGAATCTGGGGCCCGAACACCATCGCGTATCGTGGTCGATCTCGATCGACGACAACCCCACACTCGACCTGGTACCCAATGACGTCTGATTATTGCATACTGGTCGTAGAGGACGAGCACACGCTGCGCCGGCTGCTGGAGTACCGACTCAGCAAGCAGTACGAGGTTATCACCGCGGCAAACGGCGAGGAAGCGCTCGAACGCATCGAAGAGCGCATTCCCGACTTGATCATCTCCGACATCATGATGCCGCGGATGGACGGGTTCGCGCTGCAGAACGCCGTTCAGTCGCAGAAGGAAACGTCTGCGGTCCCGTTCATCTTTCTGACCGCAAAGGCAGACGAACAGAGTCGACTGAAGGGCATGCGCACCGGCGTCGACGACTACATCACGAAGCCATTCGACATCGAGCAATTGCTCACGCGCGTGGAAAGGCTGCTGGAACGAACCAAGGTCTTCCGCACGCAGCTCGACGGCAAGATCGGCCAGGACTTCTCACGGCGACTGATGCCGAAGAACCTGCCCGACGTCGAGGACTACCGAATCCTGTTCCAGAACAAGCCGAAGGAGCATGGCGGCGGCGATCTCTTCGACTGGATAAAGGCTGACGACGGATCGTATCTGTTCACGATTGGCGACGTGATGGGTAAGGGTCTCCAGGCCAAGTTCTACGCCTTCTCTTTCCTCGGATACGTTCGAAGCACCGTGCATACGATGCTGTCGTCAACGCGGTCGCCGGCTGAGATCATCACCCGAGTCAACCAGATGCTGATGGATGACCAGGTGATGGAAGAGACCTTCGCCTCCCTCCTGCTGATGCGCTGGGAGCCGGAAGAAAACCGTGTGACGTACGCAAATGCCGGACACTGCCGACCGCTCCTGGTCGGTCAGGACGGAGCCGACGTTGTCGAGTACAGTGATATGATCCTCGGCCTCGACCCGCAGGCCGTCTTTACCGACACGGCGATCACATTGCCGGAGAACTCCGCGCTGGTTGCGTACACCGACGGACTCTCAGAGCAGGTCCTCGTTACAGAGCAGATGGCTGGAGAGGAAGGAATCCTCGCGGCCGCCCAGCATTCGTTCAGGGAAGAAGATCCGATCGACTCAATGCTGAAGTCGATCCTGCTGAAAAGCAAGAACCCGGAATTCGGGGACGACATTCTTGTGTTCTGGCTGCAGCGCACTGGGCTCAACTGGTTCGCTCCGTTCGCAGGTTGAGCAAGACCGCTTTCTTTTTGTCCGCAAAAAGAAAGCTTGGCAAAGAAAAACTCCCGGCTGGGCTTTTTCGGCACGTGCACCTGCCGCGTCACTTCCACTTCCGTTGGCCGAAAAAGCAATACCGGTTGGAGGGCGTTTGCTGTCGCGCCCATTTAGCCCAAGTGTGCGGACGAACAGTCGAACAGTAGCCTAGTATCGAACCGTGGCCCCGGTAGCTTCGATTGGCGCCGCGGTGGGCGGACGCCTCGCGGAGGGTAAAGCTTCACCGGCAAATGTCCGTGCCTTGGGCTAGCCGTCATGCTACCGCACGTAGTAACGATAATCACCATGCGTGATCGGGTCTCCAACTAGCAGACTACCGTTTGACAGTATCCTCAGATACTGAAGCTTGTGTCCAAAGATGCCCTCGTCGACCAGCGACATAGTTGTGTCTGACCGAAGTCGCAACGAGTATACAGACTCACCAACGAGAATGTCGTTCTCGAACGCTCGGAGGACACAGTCCTCGCCGAAGGAAATCGCCGATGCAGTCCCAGTAGACTCAGGAGTCAGGCGCTGGCCCGCCCATCCACTAATAGTGTGGGACCATTTCCAATCACCCAAGAGTGCTCGCGGCGAAGAAGAAGTGCAACTACCGCTCGATAGAACTGAGCAACCGCTAGACAGGCCCAGGATACAAAGTGATATGAATACCAATCGTCGCGAAACGGCTCAAGCGCGAACAGTAACCGCATTCGTACATACTATCGCCGCCGCGACCAAACGACAAGGCAAATCATGACGGCTAACTAGTTTTGAGCGGCCTAAGCAGCTCGATCCAAGTGCGAGTACCGACGCTCCTCGCCATTACGGTGTGTCGGCGCTTGCGGTGATCTCGCGCTATCGCCTAGTCGCGGGACGCCCCAACACGTTGGGCTGGCCGTACTACTCAGCAGATGATTGCACTAAGCTCCGACCAGACCTTGTTGTCGTTTCAATAGAGGAGGTTCACGCACGGCCAAAACGGACTGCAGAAGCCGACATGGGTCGAGGACGTTGCGACCCAACAATCGCGACAGTACAAGCCCCTTGCCGGCATGGTGTTTTTGGCGACGCGGCGGGCCGGGACAGCTCAGGTCGCCGGGCCAAAAACACGAAGCCGGGAGTTTTCTTTGGTTCTTTCTTTTGCGGTCAAAAGAAAGAACAACCCCTACAATCCGGCCATGGCGTGCAGCTTCCGGTAACGGTACGCACCCTCCAGCAAGCCGTACACTTCTTTGTCGAAGTACTTGTCACCGCGGCGGACGTATTCTGCGTAGAGGCCTTCGCGCTCGAATCCGGCCCATCGTACGAGCCGGCGCCAGGCGTCGTTGAACTCGAACGTTTCAGCCGCTACTCGGTGCAGGCTCAGGTCCTCAAAACAGTGATCCAGAAGCACCGTCAAGGCGTCACGTCCGTAGCCCTTGCCCCAGTAGTCGCGATCGCCAATCGTAATCCCGATAGTCGCGTGACTGTTGTGTTCACTGATCGCCGAAATGAACGCGACGCCAATCAGCTTTCCGTCATCCGCGTGTATCTCGAAGTCAATGGAATTCGGATTCGGATCAAAGACTAACTGCTCGAACCGCTTCTTGAAGTCACCGAGCGGTTCTTCAGAGTACGGAAGTTCGCTGTCGAGATGGTTCAACTCCGGATCGTTGTTCCATTCGAAGTGCTTGTAGATGTTTTCAAACTGCAGGCGCGTGAAGTACACGCGTTCCCCTTTCAGGATTTCGTCGCTAGTCACGATCATGGCTGGCTTGGAACCGCTTCCGAACAGAAGTGTCGGCTGCGATCTTGATTCTCTAAGAGATGTCGTTAGATGTGGCTGGACCTGACGGTCGGCCTGATCTGCGTTGGCGAGAAGATGCAACTCAAAATGTGTGCCCGCGCCCACACTTATTCTTAACGGCCTGTTTTTCCCCTTTTGCTCTTCTCTGCGAGCGCCGTCAGCCGAGGATAGTCTACTTTTGAGATAGCTGTCTCAGCATCGGCCGGGAACGCATACACCGCCTCCGGTAACGTGTATCGCGGAAAACGTGCACCAATGGTGTCATTCACTCTGCCGATGAGCACATCGTTTGGCGCGGGGTCGATGAACAACACAGGGCGGAAACCAAACTCAGCATCGCTCACCGGCACCATGGCTATTCGCCGCAGCCCGATCTCTTGCAGCAGATGTCGCTCGACCGCCTCCGGAGAGATGTTCTCGCCGCCCGATATGAATACGCGATCTGCCCGACCCGTTATGGTGAGCCGCCCGTCGGCGTCCACCTCTCCCAGGTCGCCAGTTTTGAACCAGCCATCGGCATCAACAGCGGTCTGGACTCCCTCTACGGTGAGATAGTGCGTTAACATTGTCTTCCCCCGAACCAGCACCGCGCCGCGTTCTGATAGCTGAACCTCGCGGAAATCCAGCGGCCGGCCCGCGGTCACGAGTTCACTTGGCGCACCATTCGTCGTGGTTACCTGGGAGGCGGCCTCGGTGAGGCCGTAGCTCGCGTACACAATCGCGCCGCGATCTGAGGCCGTGCTCAGGAGACTCGGTTCGATAGCGCTTCCGCCGACCAGCATACGCAGGCTGCCCAGATCATCCGGCGAATCCGGATCGTTGAGCAAGCGCGCCAGCTGGGTGGCAACAAGAGAAACGTGGCTGAACCGAAGGCGGTGCATTGCGCGTGCGACGCTGGTATCGGCGCCCGGTATCGCCACACTGGCGCCGGCGAGGAAGCACCTGAACGAGATCGACAAACCGCTGACGTGAAACTGAGGAAGCAGCAAACCCCACGAATCGCCGGTGGTCAGGCTGATATTACTGTTCGACCCCATCGCACTGTACACGTGCGCCGACGAACGATGCGCAACGCCCTTGGGCGCGCCACTGCTACCAGACGTGAACAACACTGTGCCGGCGTGCTGGAAATGATCGGGGGAATCGTCAGCGCACTTGCTTCCGCGAGAGTCTGTCGACAGACCATACCCTGGGCCAAATAGCGGTGCGAGCAAGCGCGGATTTCTCGACGCAGATCCGGCGACAACGTCGATTGTCCCACGGTCACGAGAGGCTATTACGGCGTCTGCGCGAGCCAGGCGGACCTCTTCCGCGACAGCAGCCGGTGGCTTGCGGGCGTTCAGCGGGCAGACGGTAAGGCCTGCCCGGAGGCCCGACCAGATGTGGAGAAGGAGCTGGAAAGGGTCATCGACATTTATCGCCAGCACATCTCCCTGATGGAAGCCCAGGTCCTGGAGCTGCCTCGCACCTCCGCTAACGAGACGATGCAGTTCTGCATAGCCGACGGTTCGAACTCCGCCAACGTCGTCGACGCGCAGGGCCGCGGCGTCTGGCGTCTCTCTGGCGCGTGCTGCAACCGGGCACTGACGAACGTGGTGGCCTACCAGGTCTTCCATGAACCAAGCAGTGTCGTGTTTGCACGCGCGACGTGCGGTGAAATGCGCCAGAGTTCGTTGAGGTCTACGACAGCGCCGAGCGTTACTGGCGGTCTGCAAACATCGTCCTGAAACAACGACTGCGTCGCGAGACCTGCTGCACCACTGCCTGTCGCCGCCGCAAGTGCCGCCAACGTGCGCAGTCCGAACCCCGATTCGAGCGACGAACTGATAACAAAGTCCAATCCGGCGCTCGCCGCGCTGCGCGCAAGGCTCAGGGTAGTCTCGAGCGACCCAAGACTCGTGGGCTTCACGACGACGGCACTACAAAAGTCCGCAGCACCGCGAAGGTACTCCTCCACATCGACGCCTGAAGCGAGCATCTCCGGAATTGATTCATCGAGGGCAAACGGCCGGCCCGTTCGATGGAAGAGGGCGCTCAATTCGTCTGGCCGTTCCAGGGGCTCCTCGATATACTCGACGGGAACGGACTCGAGGCGATCGATGAACTCGATCGCCTGATCGAGGGTCCAGGCACGATTCGCGTCGAGCCTGAGCCGCGCGCGACCTTCCGCCCGCGCAGATATGTCCACGACGCGTGCCACGTCGTCAGCAACGGGACCTCGACCGACCTTAATCTTCAGGCACCGGTAACCCGCGTTAAGGAGTGCCTCCACGTCGGCGCGTTCATTTTCGCTGGAATCGACCAGCGCATTGACATGCACGATGTCACCTGCCTCACTACGCAGGTGCCGGTTGAGCGGCCGCTCCCTGTTTCGTGCCTCGAGATCCAACCGGGCCGAAGAGAGGGCGAACTGAATGGCCGCGGCGCCGGCTCCTTCGCGACCCCCTTTTCGCGCGATGGTTGTTTGACCTTCCGCCATGAGCGCGACGCTCGCCGCAAGATTATGCTCTACAAGGTCCAACTCGCGGGGAGTGAAGACCAGTGGAGCGGCGTCCCCGTACCCCACGTTGCCCGTGGCACGATCCGTTATCGCGACCAGCCAGCCGCGCCTGAATGACGCCGAACGTCCCGCCGCATTCCTGACGGGCATTGGTTTACTCAGCGGCAGGTCGTAGCGGTAGAGCTCGATCTTGGCCAGATCAGGATCCGACATTCCAGCCGATGGCAAAGACGACGCTGTAGAAAAGCAAGAGCCTTGCAGTCGCCGCAAGCGTTCCATTGAGTGCCGCACCATTTTGCATACCCGCCCGAGTCAACGTTCGCAGTCGCAAGACGAGCGGCACGGCCAGTACCAGCACAAGTGCAGCCAGCGTAGCGGCCAGCGTGCCACTGAAACGTGCTCGCAGCACCAGGGGTATTGCCGCCGCCAACACAACGCACGCAACGTACGCGGCAATGCCGAATCGCCGACCAAATCGGACAACCAGCGTTCGCTTGTCGGCCTGCCGGTCTTGATCAACATCACGGAGATTGTTGACCAGCAGTATGGCGACAGCAAGGAGCCCGGGAGCAACGCCGGCGATAACTACTTCAGGAGAGACGCCCAGAGCCTGAACGAAGTAGGTCCCCCCCACCGCCACGGGCCCGAAGAACACGAGGACGAAGAGGTCAGCGAGTCCAGTGTACGCGAGCGCAAACCGGGTGCCGGAGTACAGGTACCCTGCGCCGATGGATAGAATTCCGATTACGGCGATCGGAATTCCGCCGCGAATCATGAGATAGGCTCCCGTCAAGACAGCCATCGCGAACACAATCCCCGCCGCCCGTCTCATCTCATCTGGAGTTACGAGTCCGGCGGCCGTGGCACGCTCAGGACCCACTCGATCAGCCGTGTCAGCGCCTTTGCGGAAGTCGGCGTAGTCGTTGTAGAGGTTTGTGCCGACCTGGATACACGTTGCCGACAGCAGTGCACACAGCGCCGCCGGCCAGAACATGACCCCGTCACGAAACGCGAGCGCGGTTCCGATGATGACCGGCGCCCACGCTGCAAGTAGCGTCTTGGGACGCGTCGCCGGCAGCCAAACGGTCAGAAAGCGGCTCTGAACTCGTGGTCGGCTAGGGTCTGTACGGGAATTTTCCAAAGTCTGGCTTACGCTTTTCAAGGAACGCGTTTTTGCCTTCTTGCCCTTCCTCCGTCATGTAGAAGAGCATCGTCGCATTACCTGCAAGCTCCTGAAGTCCGGCCTGCCCGTCGCAGTCGGCGTTCAGGCCCGCCTTGAGGCATCGAATGGCCATCTGCGAGTTGGCGAGGATCTCGCGGCACCACTGGACGGTCTCCGCCTCCAATTCCTCGAGCGGAACGACGGTGTTGACCAATCCCATTTCGAGTGCCTGCTGCGCGTTGTATGGCCGGCACAGGAACCAGATCTCTCGTGCCTTCTTCTGCCCGATGATTCTGGCAAGGTAAGCCGCGCCGTAGCCGCCGTCGAAGGAACCAACCTTGGGTCCAGTCTGCATAAACCGAGCGTTCTCCGCTGCGATCGTAAGATCGCACATGACGTGCAGTACGTGGCCACCTCCGACGGCCCATCCCGCAACCATCGCGATGACGGGCTTTGGGCACGTTCGGATCTCTCGTTGGAAATCGAGCACATTCAATCGCATCACGCTCTTGTCCGCTTCCTCACGGTATCCGGCGTCACCGCGAATGCGCTGGTCGCCACCCGAGCAAAACGCGTCCGGACCTTCACCAGTCAAGATGATCACACCGATCTCGTGATCGTCGCGCGCATCGTTCAGGGCATGTCGCATCTCAGACACGGTGAGTGGCCGAAAGGCATTGCGGACTTCGGGCCTATTGATGGTGATCTTCGCGATCCCTTCGGCCTTGTCGTACTTGATGTCTGTATATGAACCGGTTGCGGTCCAATTCACTTCGGCCATACGTGTATCAACTGAGGGAGAGTTCATAAGGAGTCATTTAGACAGAATATCCAAAAACTGCTGAATGGCGGTAGCATACGCCTGAGGCCGCTCGAAGTGTCCGATGTGACCGGCACCTTTCAACGAGCAGAATTGCAACCCGGGGGCGGCGGCGGCCATTCGACGACCAATTGCCTGATATTTTCCATCCTGTTCGCCAGCGATGAACAACGTCGGCCGCTCCGGACTAACAATCCTCGGCAAAGCTTCCCATAATGCGTGCATTCTGCCAGGCGAGAACGCTTCCAGTGCGGCGGCAAGGCTTCGAACAGCGGCGACAGCCTGAGGTGTGGCTCTAACACTCACCAGCCTGCGCATCAACTCCGGCCGACTTCGAAGCGATGCGAAGACCGGTTGCCGGTACCACGACGCAACGAATCGACGCATGCCCGCCTGCTCGGTCACTCCAGCAAGTTGACTGGCGACCCGGGCGTCGTGACGACGTCTCTTGCGACGGGCTTCTGTTCCGACGATACCAGGTGACGCCGATTCGAGAATAAGCGCTCGAACGAGCTCCGGGTGACGATTTGCCAGCGAAAGCGCGACGCGGCCGCCAAGTGAGTATCCAACAACCACTGCGTTAGAAGCGTCCGCGGACAAGATTTGGTGTGCGACGGAATCGGCGGCATTCTCTATCGATAGTGCCGGAACGGAAGCGCTGCTCCCGTGAGCGGGAAGCTCCACCAGGATACATCGATGCGAGTCCTCAAGGTCGCTTGCAAAAGGCGACAGGTCTGAGGCAGCACCCATAAAGCCGTGCAGCCAGATAATCGGTATCTCGTCACGCCGAGACATGCACCTCGATCAAAGCTGATCGCCTTTCGGTGCGCGCACTGTCTATTGCGCTCTCGAGTTCGCGACGAAACGCAGGGAGGTCTTTCGCCGCCGCGTACGCAATACCAAACATCTTTGCCGCATGCTCGAACTCGAGATCAT
>JANQRN010000183.1 GCA_028284545.1 Rhodothermales bacterium
CGAAAAAGTGGCTTGGGCTGTATACGGGAATCCCATCGAGCAAAACCTGAAAGCCATCGGAACGCGAACCACGCACGACGGTCCCGCTCGACATCGCGCCGGAAATTGAGACCGCTGGCAGTGCCTGCAGCGCGCGAATGGCATTCGACTCACCGTGCACCCGCATGTCATGCGACGACAACAGCCGACCCCAAACAGAATCAACCTCCGCGATCAGTGGGTTCGCGCTGACGACGATTTCGCTGACAAGGTCGGCACGGGGTTGAAGACGTGCGGTGAAACCCCTGTGCAGCTCCGAACGCTCGACGACAAGAGGCTCAAAACCGACGTACGAAAACCGTACTGCGCCATGCACTTCGTTCCCTGTCGCTATGGTATACCGACCAGACTCGTCGCTGACGGTTCCCGCGAGTCTTCCATCGATCTCCCAGGTAACAGTGGCAAAGGGTAGCGTGTCGCCCGAATCATCGTCGACGACGATTCCTGATATGTTCGGCTGACCTTCCTCGCGCCCAAGTGAAGGCGCCAGCATGATCTGTTTGCGTACCGAGTCGACCGAAGCCGCGATGCCCGACTCTCGCAGCGAAGACACGAGCGTTTCGACAACGACTGACAAGGCGGACGAGAAGGACACCGTTACGTCGGCTACAACGGCATCCCGGTACAAGAACCTATAGTCGGTCTCCTGTTCGACTCGCTCGATCACGTCGCGCAGCGGGGTATCAACAAACCTCAACCGCGGATCACCATTCTGCGCATTCGCCGTTGACGCAAGCCCCAGAGACAACACGTACAACAAAACCTGCAGAAGGACTAGCCCGACTGCACGTCTGAAGGACCACCAACGCATGCGACTGCTATTCACCAGCCCGCACAAATGTGCGCGTTCGGCCATCAGCAACAAACTCACCGCCGAGAATGAATGCGAGATCTGAGAGCGCTGCATCCGCCTCCTCGAGCAGTATCCGACCAGAGACTGGTTCGTTGCCTACAGATTCCGTCAACAGAACGTCCAGGTCGAAGTGGAACGACAGTTCGCGCGCCACATCTGCGGCCCGCCGAGATTCGAACGTGACCGCACCTTGCAGCCAATCAAGGAGTTCGTCTCCTGCAACAGATGACGAAACGGTGATATCTCCTTCTTCGACGACCGCCAGTTCGCCTGGGGCAAGAATACGAGCGGTGCCTGCGGAGACCGACCGGAGCTCAACACTACCCTCCTCCAGATAAACTGTCGATCCTGGTGTCCAGTCCGCAACAACAAACTGCGTGCCGAGCACGGTAACGATAGCATCAGCAGTCTCGACCGCGAACGACGATTGCGTCTGGGGCGTAACGGAGAAATGTGCCTCGCCAGTCAGTACGTAATGACCGGATTTGCGTGACCGCTTGAGCACACTATTGGGTCGGAGTTTTACAGTGGACCCGTCTTCGGCGAGATAGGTGGCAACTACACCCTGATCTGCGGCCAACAGGGTTTCCGGCGTAGCGGCGACGAACTGGAAGACGGCAAAGGCAACGAGTGCGATAACCGTTGCTGCGACGGCGGCAGTCCGCCAGCCGAGCTGGTAGATTCGCGCGGAGGGACGCGTTTGCGACGCGATTGCCGACCATAGCGTGTCTGAGTCTGGAGCCTCCGACGCGCGCAGCCGCCTGACAGCCGCAAGGGCGTCAAGCAGAGAAGCATCTTCGGCATCGACCCGCGGCTGCTGACCCGATCGCGCAGCCTCATCGAGGGCCCGCGCGAGCTGCAGATCGCGATCGCGGTCTGGTAGCTGGTCAGCGTTCATGGTCTCAGTTCGTTTTAGTCAAAGATAGTCACTCGAACCGAACACGAAGGGCCGGGGCGCTCACCCCGACCCTTCGTTCGGCAACTCAATTAGCCGCGGTAACCGGCTGGGTCGGTGGTTTCCCCGAACAGGGAGCCGCCGTCTCCGGCATTGAATCGACCGTCGCGTCGATCACGGTGTCGGTTGATTTCAACTCGGCGCCACCTCAGCAGAATCGCTTTGTGGATTTGGACAACCTCCATCTGAACGTCGTCCAGCGTGGCAACGAGGCCTTCTTTCTCGACCTCATTCAACGCGTTGAGCGCGTCCTTCAGATCTTCGCGGCTGAGATCGCCGTTGAAGTGCTGCTCGAAAAGAACGTCCTTTTCGGTTGTCAGCCTTTCGCACATTGTCTCGATTGCGTCAATCTGCTCCTGCGTTGCATCAAGCGCCGCGTACATCACGCGCTTTGCCTCGGCTACCGCATCGGCGTAGGCCTGCTTGCGTTCATCAATCGCGGCTTCAAGTGCAGCGATCTGTTCGTCAGTGAGTAGGTCGTAGATCGCCTGCAAAGAAGCTGACCTGAGTGCCGCCATCTCTTCGACAAATCGCTCACGAGTAAGCTCGCCCGCTTTCACCTGACGTACCAACGCTTTCACGGCACCCGTATGACGGGCCTGGATGAGTCGAATTGCCTCGATCTGGTCTTCGCTCAACAGGTCGCCGATTAAGCGGATGGCATGCAGCCGGTTCGCAAAAACCGGACGATGCTTCCAGTCGGGGCCGTGCAGCCCGCCTGGCCCGACGAAGCACACGAGCCCGAACACATCCTTCTCTTCCATGCGTTCGGTCAATGCAATCAGCTTGGCTTTTGCTTCCTCCGTGAATGCCTGCTGCAGGCGATCAGCGAGTTTCCAGGACCAGCCCGGTGCTCGTCGTTGGCGGTCTGTCTCGTGATCAGCAACGATTCCGGAGACTTCCGCTGTTTCGCCGGTCGACAATGACAGCTCGCTTGAGAGCATCGTGACCATTTCTTCAGATTCGCTTGCTATCTCTGGATCCACAGCGCTGTCGCAGGCTGCGAGTCCCACCATGGCCAGTAGGGCCAATCCAAGTTTCAGATTCTTCATTTTGATACCTCTAGTGTTCACGCGGCGCCTGCCGCTTCAGTGTCGTTTCTGCGAGGTATACACGGGTCGAGGGCTCGCACCCCTATCCACCTTCGACACTTTTTTCGCAACCGCGTTCAGGCCGTCTATGCCTCTGCTGCGGCGTCTGTGGCCGATGCTACCAGAAAATTGCAGCCGCGCCGCGCGGCGCCCGAAATCCTGCCATGGACCTCGAATCCACGGCCGGAGGAGGTCGCGCGATCTGCCGTTAGCAGCGCGGAGACCGTAAAAACGTTCGCAAGGTCAAAAACCGCCAGTCGGCCCTCGACGCCGTCGGAAACCGCAACGGTCGGGTCATCCGGATCAAGAACCCTAAACCGTACCCACGGTGGAGCCCGGAATCCCGTAGAGTCAGTCCGGTAACACTGACTGAGCATCTCGCACATGCCGTACTCCCCCCAGACCTGTCTGCGATCGACGCGAAATGCCGCTGAGAGACGATCATGCAAGTCGTCGCGCGTCAGTTCCTTGCGCCTGAGTTTCATCCCACCCGTCTCGATCACCAGATCTGCGGGGGCGAGTTCCACCGCGTCTCCACGTTCGACAAGATCAAGCAGCCCAAACGCTGACCCAAGGAGGACTACGGCCTCATCCGGTCGTCTACTTTCGACGGCATCCCGAAGGAGCGAGTTGGATTCCAGAAAGAACGTCGCACCATTTGCCGTACCGCCTGCTTCACCGAGAATCGACGCCATCGAGACGAGAGAAGATTCGCTGGCGTAGCCGGGCAGGTGCGCGAGCAACGTATATGAATCACTCTTCAGCAGAGACCTGAAGTTGGTCACGACACTCTCACGATAGATACCGAGGGAGCGCACGAAATGGCGGCTGCGGCGGTCAGACGCCGTCCCGCTGGAAAGAAAGGTGGCCTCCGACAGGTGCTGTGGAAAAGTGGCCACGTCAGTCAACCCGAAGGCTTCAACCGGCAGGTATGGCACTTCCAAGCCCGAGCTGGCACAGAACCGATCGTAGAAGCGACTGTGCTCTCGCTGAAAGACGGTCACCTCAGATGCCAGCCGCCAGAAAGACTCGTCATCCTCGGCCTGGAGCCGAAACGCCCGTCGAGCCAGATCGAAGCCAGAGTCTAGCCCTTTGCCGGAGTGATTCGGCATCCGAACGCCTTGTTGCTGGAAACCTGCTGACCAGACCCATCGAGAACAACTAGCGTGGCCTGCTCCAAGAACGAGTTTTCGACTGCGCCCTCGTCGCCAGGACTGTCGTCGAAGTTGCCCGAGTAGACGAGCGTGTGATTTCCGTCGAACAGAAAGAACGCCGGATTCCGTGTGGCGCCAAACGCAGCGGCAAGCGCACCATTGGCATCGGCAACGACAGCAACGCCCAGTCGTGCCGCTACTTCAGCGTTTTCGGCGGCTGACTCTTTTGCGAAGGCCGACGCGTCATTGCTATTGATCAAGACCGTCGCTATGCCGCGCTGCGAGAATCGTTGAACATAACCCAGGAGGCGTTTCTCAAGCTTGCCGCCCCACGGACAGCGGTTACTCCAGAAAACAACGACCGTGCCTGCTTCACCCTGAAGATCAGCCAGCGTCGTGGTGCCGGTTGATCCCGTCAGCGAGGAGGTCAGTCCGGGCATCGCACTGCCCGTCGGCAACTGATCCTGACCGCTAGCCGGCACCGCCAGCAGCAGGCCAAAAACGGCGACCGCTAGAACGAATGGGTGTGCTGCACTCGGTGTTGTAGACAAGCTCATATTCCTTTCCGTACGGTGGTACATTATCGAGGGTCGGGGCGCTCAAAGAATCGCGATGGCAGGTGATGGCGGGTCATGGCAACCAGCTCCTCATACGTGGTCTGACGGAGCAATGTGCCCACTAGCTCGATCTTCGCGTCGTAGACAAGCGTCGCGGGCACCGCCCCATTCCAGTCTGATTGAAAGCCGGAAACGAACTCGTGATCCTTGCCGGACTTGAGAAACGACAACCCGGGCCACGGGGACTTGCCCAGGAACGCCTTCACGTCTCCAATGTCTTCGGGGCTATCCACCGATACGAAGGCGACTCGGACGCCCATCGACCCAAATTCAGCCGCAAACCGCACGATCTCCGGAAACTCCTCAAGGCATGGCGCACACCACGTTGCCCAAAAGTTCACGAAAGTCAAGTCAGCTGGATCTTCGCCGAGGGCGCGCAGAATCGCCTCGGGATTAGCCTGAACCAGCGTGGACGCCCCTCGCGAATCCTGCGCGGTAGCGCCGTCAGCGAACAACATCGAGAAGGCGATGAGACCGGCAACACGAAGAATGGCGGCGCGGGCCACGGCGTCTGGACCTAGATGAGACTCGATCGGTCTGCGAGTCAGGCCGACTTGCGGCGCGGATACACATCACCGTTGTCTCGGGACTGCCGCATCGTGGCCTGAAACAGGATCTCGCTAATGCTTGAGACCAGCTTGTGTTTCTTGAACGGCTTTGCCAGGTACGCATCGAAGCCTGCCGCTTCAAACTCATCCGCGCGCCGCTGGTCGGCCTTGTTATCGACCGCGACGATGGGCACGTGATGCTCCTTGTACCGACTGCGGATCTGGCCAACGTATTCACTCAACTTCTGCTGCGAGCCCATCGAGGTGTCAATCAGGATCATGTCGTAGGCTATTCTGCGCATCTCGAGCTCCAGACCGTCGGTGTCTGGAACCATCTGAACATTGAGCCTTGAATCCAGCACGTAAGAAATCATCGTTCGCGAGTCACTCGAAGCCTCAGCAACAAGTACGCGAGGCAATCCAGACCCATACCGTCCGCGGCGCGGGAAGGCGCGGGGAATGCGAACCGAAATCACGGAGCCTTCGTCCAGTTCACTTTCGACCTCTATTCGACCGTGCATCAATTCGACGAGTCGCTTTGTGATGCCGAGCCCGAAACCGGCTCCGTCGGCGAAGCCACTGTCGCGGAGTGGTTCGCCAGAGACGCCCGTCAACAGCTCCCTACCGCGTCGCGCCTCGAGGCCGGTCCCGCTATCGAGGACACGCACGTTTACCCAGCGTTCGTCAGACTCGACCTCAACAACGACACCGCCAGCTTCGGTGAACTTCACCGCGTTGTCGACAAGGTTCTGGACTACTCTCGCCAGACACGCCTGATCAGCCCTGCAGAGGATTTCGGGGCGACTAGACTCAACCCTGAGAAACAGCCCTTTCTCTTGAATGACGCCCTTTAACGAGTCAGCGACGATCTTGACCTCATCGACGACGTTAACGACCTGCGGCGAGAGGGAGAATTCGTTGTTGTTCAGGCCTGCCAAGTCGAGAACTGCGTTCAGCGTGTTCATCAATCGACGGCCGTTTCGTTCGATCAAGTTCACGAATTCGCGCTGTGCGTCTGGGACCTCGCCGCTAAGAATTTCAGCAAACCCGATGATACTCGTGATTGGCGCGCGGAACTCCTCGTTGATGTTTTCCAGAAAAGACTCCTTTAGTCGACCGACGCTGTCGGCTTCACTCCTGGCCTCATCGAGTGCTTGCAAGCTGTTTTTGAGTTCGGTGATGTCGACGCCGTACGAGGCCACCGCAGCTACCTCACCACCCGTCTCCTCGAACACTGGGTGGTAAGTACGCAGGACGTGTCTGTCGAGGCCTTCCGTACTCAGGACCTCCTCGTACTTCACCGGGGACTGTGTGGAAATTGCTCGGCGTCGATGTGCGCGACGGCGAAGCGCTACGTCCGGACTATACCCGAGCCGCCGACAGAGGTCGAGGTCAGTCTTCCCAACGACCCAGTTGCGCGCATCCTCGATATCGAATCCGAGACCGTTCGCGTACAAGTACTTACCGGCCGGCGATAGAATGCCAACCTCAACCGGAATTCCGTCCAGCAGGGTCTCGTGAAAGTTCTTGAACTGTGTTACGTTGTCTGTATGACGCGAAACGTCGTGCAGGAGTGCCACGGTGTACTCCTTCCGCCCCGCTCTTACACGACTGAAGGTCATGTCCAGATCGACCGCACCTTCCTTACCATCGACGACGGCCTCGATTGTGGACCGATCACCGCGCTTCAGGCTGGCAACGACAGCCTTTGGATCACAGTTGTCTGCGACTTTTACGAGCTGCGGGAGCTGTTTGAACTTGAGTTGCGTGTGCGACTTCTGTAGCAGGCGGCAAGCGGCACGATTGGCCTCGATGAGCTTTAGATTCCCATCCGTAATGATCATTGCGCCACCGGCCTGATCAAAGGCTGAGCGAAACGGACGTTCGCGAACAATCATCAATCTGCGCCATGCCAACAGCAGCAGAAACAGTAGTAGGGCCGCGGCGGCGAGACCGTATCCGGAGCTCCGCCAGTCCACGCGTTCCAGCACTGTTGGGGCTGCAACAACTCTGTCGGGTTGAGCGACGGCGAGTCGGGGCAGAGACCCGTCTTCCCCAGCCTCGAGGAGAACGCCAGTAACCAGGATGTCCTCCCCAGTCCCAAATGGCGGAAAGTCGGGCTCCGCGACGTGGCGGGGAATGCGGACGGAGACCTGACCGCCCGGACGTCCAAGAATGATCGCGCCCCCTGTGACCCGGTCCTCGATCGAGACCACCATGCCTCGCATGGACACGAGGGAACCGTAGTAGGGAGTCAGATCAACCGTCTTTTCCGATATAGTCGCCGCCGTCAGAGCCGTACTCTGTTGGCTCGACGAATTGGCCTGCCTGCCGTCCGCGCTGCTGCTGACAGCAAACGTAGCGAGGACGAGGAATAGCGGTAGAAACCGGTTCTGCAAGTTCGTTTGGGTCACCGGCAGTTCGGCGATCAGGTGTCACTGGCGAGCAAGGGAATCGCCCGAATTATCGGCCGCCGCCGTTCAAACTTGAGACTATCTGGCCTCCAGACCCACCGGAAGCACCGTTTTCGCCACCATTCGCCGATTGAGCCCGATAAAGACCGCAAGGGCGAGGCCCCATTGTACAAGGCAAGTCATGACCGAGTACGAATCCGTCGGGTCGTACCACGTGTCTGGTGCGTAAACGGTTGCGGCCAGATAAAGCCACCAAACGAGGAGGACAATCGCCTGGAGCGGGACCAAATACCGGATGAGAAACTTCCATACCGAACCCACGCCCCAATCACCCGGGATTCCGAGAATCGCCTCTTGACGAAACCGTTCTGCTCCGAATCGCGTGACCGCGAATGCCACGAAAGTGCCCGAAATCATCAACGCTACTCCCCACACGAAGTCCTGATTTCCCAGGAAGCCGAGGTGCATCGCTGACGGTATTCCGAGTACGAGTGCTCCACTAGCAATGATTGCCACCGCGCGGTTCCGCTTGAACCCAAGATCGACGAGGATGCGGGTCGCGAGTTCGATCATTGATATAAGGCTGCTGAATGCGGCAAACGACAGGCCGAGAAAGAATAGCATAGCCAGCACTTTGCCACCGGCCATCTGCGCAAACAACTGCGGCATCCAGATGAACGTGAGGCCAGTCGAGGCTGGCCCGCTCGTCTGCATGATCTCCAGCACCTCCGGGCGTGACATCTGGGAGCCCAGCACCGCAAAGACGGTCCCAAAAATCGTAACGGCCGCGATGATTGAGACCAGGTTGTTTCCGAACCCGGTAATGAAGGCGTTCTTGACGACACGCTGCTTATGCTGCATGTAAGCACCGTATGTCATGATGAGGCCCCAGCCGGCACCCGTATCCCACGCATTCTGCGTGAGCGCCTCCAACCACACGCGCGGTCGCTTGAGTGTGGCCCAGTCGGGAGTAATCAGGAAGGCGATGCCGTCACGTGCACCGTCTAGCGTGATCGCGTTTACCAACGAGATCACAACAATTATCAACAGCGATGGGATAAGGATCTTGTTGACGCGCTCGATTGACTTCACACCACGCACAACAGCAAGACCACCCAGCACCATCGCGGCCATGTGGAACACTATCGGGAGTCCGCCTGACTGGAAACCCTCCCAGGTTGCCATTGCGGACTCCGTTGTGATCGGCAATGCGTTGGCGGTGGAGTCAATGAAATAGTAGACACACCACCCTGCGACAACCGAGTAGTAGAACATGATCGCCGTTGCGACGAAGGCCACGAAGGCACCCATCCAGGCAAACTTTGCTCCGGCAAACTGGATGAACGTCCCTACTACGCCCATCCGACCCTTCTTGCCCAGTGCGTACTCAGCAATGATTAGCGGCACGCTCCACAGTAGCAGGAAAACGAACCACGCCAACAAGAATGCTCCGGCGCCCGCCTCGCCCGCGTTGTTGGCCGCGATCCGCGGGAATCGCCAGATATTGCCAGTTCCGACGGCGATGCCCAAAACGCTGAGAAGGAGTCCCAGCCGGGATGAAAACTGATTGGTAGCCGGTGCTGCCATTTGGAGATCTGAGTTGACCAATGGGCGTGAATCGTGATGAAGGTAGCCAATGCATGCCAAACCAAAGTCCGCACATGGCTACCTTTCGTCCCCCCAACCCCCCGGTGCGTCGATGCAGCTTACCGTCCCGCTCGTTCTCGCGTCGCGATCTCCACGCCGAATCGCCCTGCTTAGGCAACTCGGACTCGACCCTGAGGTCTTGCCTGCCGACATCGATGAGACCTCTGAACAGTCTGATCCGGCCAAGATGGTGCGTGCGCTGGCAATTAAGAAATGTGCTGCAGTCGCCCGCAAACGTCGATCGGCGATTGTCCTCGCGGCTGACACGACGGTCGCTATCGACGGAGATATTCTTGAGAAGCCACGCGACAAGGGCGAGGCCGTCGCTATGTTGAGAACCCTCAGCGATCGTACGCACACCGTCTACACAGGGGTTGCCCTCGAGCAGCCCTCGACCGGTAGGCGCGCTTCGGGGGTTGAACGGACTCTCGTTACCTTCGCGAAACTATCCGACCATGAAATCGATTCGTATATCTTGACGGGCTCCTCCTATGACAAGGCTGGTGGCTACGGCATACAGGATGACCGCGGAGCGCTGCTCGTCTCTCGGATCGAAGGAGACTACTACAACGTGGTAGGACTACCACTGCGGAGGGTCTACGAAATGCTAAAACTCAGTTTTCGAGATCAAATCATACTTTGACGACGATAGAAGACACGCTCAAGATGCCCGATCGAAGTTCCGTCAAGCTGTTGCTAATTCAGGCGCGCGACGAGGAGCACATGCTGCTGCAAGAGCAGGAGTGCTTCCTTGAGCGGTGTTTGGTCTCGCCCGCGCAATTGCGGTCGGTGAACGTCGTTGACACGCCGATGGTCAGCGAGCTTCTGGAACCAGTCGACGGAGTACTCATCGGCGGCGCCGGGCGATACTCGGCCGCCGAGGACTACGAATGGATGCCCGACTTGCTCTCGCTCGTGCGTGAAATATGTCGGCGAGAGATACCGCTATTTGGATCGTGCTGGGGGCACCAGGTCATCGCCCGGGCACTCGGAGGTCGCGTCGAGCATGACTTGCCGCGTGCCGAGCTCGGGTGTTTCCCCGTTGACCTGACCCGGGAAGGTCGCGTAGACGATCTGTTCTCATACCTGCCCGATAGCTTCTTGACCAACATGGGACATCATGACCGGGTCACCGTTCTTCCTCAAGGAGCTGTTGAGCTTGCTCGCAACGACAACCAGCCGTACCAGGCATTTCGGATAGCAAATCTGCCGGTTTACGGGACACAGTTCCACAGTGAGCTGAGCGCCCAGCGCGAACGTGAGCGTCTCCTTGAGTATCGAGACGCTTACCGCTCGGCTCTCCCGTCTGAAGAACAGTTCCAGGAGGTTCTGGATTCTCTCGCGGAAACCTCAGAAGCAGACGATCTATTGAGCAAGTTCATTGACCGGTTCGTTGTCGCCGCGCCAGTCAAAACGTGACTCGGCATGTGGCCTCGCTGGGTATTCCCGTCGCCTTACTTGCGTTTGTCTCCGGGTGCCAACCTCACAATGTCGTCTCCATGAGCGTTGAAACGGAACCCACCATCGCAATCGTCGATGGTAGGGTCTGGACCGGAAATCCAGAGCAGCCAGCTGCCGAGGCCGTCCTTGTGAAGGGCAACCGAATCCAATTTGTCGGCTCCAACGAGGATGTCAAGCGGCTGGCCCCCGGAGCGCTATTTATCGACGCAGGCGGCAACACCGTCCTGCCTGGGTTCATTGACAGCCACGTGCACTTGCTTACCGGTGGCTTCCGACTGTCAGACGTTCAGCTTCGCGATGCCGCGGCGCCGTCACATTTCATCGATCGGATTGCCGCGTTTGCAGAGACGCTGGAGCCTGGGGAGTGGGTCACCGGAGGTGACTGGGATCACGAGATGTGGGGCGGCGAGCTCCCCCACCGTAGCTGGATCGATGCCGTAACGCCTGACAATCCGGTGTGGGTGAATCGACTCGACGGGCACATGGCGTTGGCCAACAGTCTGGCGCTCGAGGCCGCCGGTGTCGCTGAACCGGTGGCCGTTGTTGGTGGGTCGGTCGTAGTGGACGAGATGGGCCTGACAGGCGTATTGAAAGACAACGCGATGACGCTGGTTGAGCGTGTCGTTCCGGAGCCATCCCTTGGTGCTCAGAAACGAGCACTGCACGCGGCGATGGACTACCTCGCATCCCATGGTGTCACGTCAGTGCACGATATGAGCGGCGAACCCGGAACGTATGCGGCACTTCGCGAAATCCGGAATGTTGATTCCATGCGCACCCGCGTCTTCCTCGCGGAGCCTTTGCGCGAGTGGCGCCTGCTCACTGGCCGAATCGAACGAGATGGCCGAGGTGACGATATGCTGCGCATCGGTGCGGTCAAGGCGTTTGTCGACGGTTCGTTGGGCTCACACACCGCCGCTTTCCACGAAGCCTACGCAGACGCCCCCGATGATCGGGGGCTGCTCGTCGTCGACCCCGATGAACTGTTCGCGGACATGGCGGCGGCTGACGCAGCAGGCCTCCAGCTGTTCGTTCACGCTATCGGAGATCGGGCAAACTCGATTCTACTTGATCTCTTCCAACGGTTGGAAGAAGCAAACGGTGCGCGCGATCGGCGGCCCCGCGTGGAGCATGCACAACACCTTAGACCCGATGACGTCACTCGCTTTTCGGCACAGGACGTGATCGCGAGTATGCAGCCATACCACGCCATAGACGACGGAAGATGGGCCGAACGTCTCATCGGCCCGGATCGGACCCTGGGCACGTACGCTTTCCGTTCGCTAATCGACGCTGGTACGACCGTCGCTTTCGGTAGTGATTGGTTTGTCGCGCCCCCAATCCCGGTTGCCGGAATCTACGCCGCGGTGACCCGCCGAACGCTGGACGACGAAAACCCGGCGGGCTGGATTCCCTCTGAGCGAATCACGGTAGATGAGGCGCTTACGGCCTATACAGTGAATGCCGCGTATGCCGAATTCCAGGAGCACGCCAAGGGCAGTCTAGTTCCCGGGAAATTGGCCGATATCGTAGTTCTGGACCGTGACATCCACAAAGTTGCTGCAGAAGACATTATAAATGTGAGCGTTAGGCTCACAATGGTTGACGGGCAGGTTGTCTACGGTCGCTAGTCGACGAACCTTGGGCTTTCCAGACGCGTTAACGTCCGTTCGCCAAACCCGCTGACAACGAACCTGATGGCGCACTACGAATCACCAAATTGGACCGGGCCACCCCCGCCGCCTTCCCGTTCGGCGCGGATGGTGTTTGCGGACTGGTTCGCGCGATGGGGCTTCGTCGTTCTGTCCGTCTTCTTTCTGGTACTCATCGCGGCTGCAATGTTCTTGCTTCCGCGCATGCGCGCGACAACGCCGACCCTGTCTGGGGGAACGCTTCCGACCGGATCCGAGCGCGCTGTTGTAGCCGAAGTTGATCAGGATCCGGTCTACGTCAGCATCTCAACGATCCCACCCGGCGCCACCGTCGAGATCGACGTGGACTCTGTAGGCGTTACGCCTCTATACCTCACTCCGCTCGAAAGAAGCGTCCACCTGCTGTCACTCGAACTCGAGGGCTACCGGCGCGTGGACACGCTGTTGTACGATCAAACAGCTGACACGAGTTCGTATCTGTTTATTTTGAGCCCAGACGGAAGCGTTGCCCAGCAGCCAGATCAGGCTGAAGAGGATCCGTTTGTAGAACCCGAGTCACCCGTCGCTCAAACCCAGACGGACAACTCGCCCAGGGATCGGCCACAGCCGCCGCGAGACTCTCCCGTGCGACAGGACCCGACACCTGCAGCTAACAGACCGACGACGGGTAGCCTGACCGTGAACTCAGTTCCGCTGGGCGCCACAGTACTTCTCGATGGTGTTGAGATCGGGACCACGCCAACGTCCGTTGCGCGGGTCGATGCTGGTCGCCACTCGGTGACAGTGCGTATGAACGGGTTTCAGGACCATCGCTCGACAATTGAGGTTGTTGCTGGAGAGTCTGCGATCTTGCAGACCGAACTGGAGCAGGCCATGGGTCAACTCTCGGTCCTCGTTCGACCGTGGGGGAAGATCTTCATAGACGGAAAGCTCGCGAAGCGGGATACCGATATAGAATTCAGCACCAGTGTCAGCGGTGGCGAACACGTAGTTGCCGCGAGTCACCCGGTCCTCGGACGGATTACGCGTACCGTGCGCATACAACCGGGAGGATCTCAGCGCGTCGTGTTTGATCTGAACACGATGTCAGTCGAAGAATCCGGAAATCAGTAGTAACCCTCGATGTACCAGTCTCGCGTCTTTGTTTCGTTTGTGGTTGCGGTCGTTGTTAGCCTCGGGATGTACCCGCGCACCGCTGCCGCCCAGGATGCTCCCCCGTGTGAACAGGTTGTTGACCTCGCTGAGACACTCTACCAGCAGTCGCGAGTGGACGAGGTCATCGCGCTGGTTTCGGATTGTCTGAGCGACGAAAACGTATCGACCTCCACGGCAGTTCGCGGCTACCGGCTGATGGCGCTGGCGTACTTACGCAACGACGCCGTGGCCGACGCACGGCTGGCAATCATCGAATTGCTGGGGCGCGACCCATCGTACCAGGCGGACCCGGTGCAGGACTTGCCCGCGTACGTTGCCATGGTGTCGAACACGCGCGAGCAACTGTCGCTGCAGACGTTGCCGTCCGGCGCTGGAGACGAACCTGTCGCGTCTGCTGACTCAACAGGAAACGGTGCCATCCTCCCCGACGACACGCCACCTGGTGAGTTTACCTCGTTGCGCGTGCCCTCCTATCTCAGGAGTAGCGACATGTCAGTTCGCGGCCGACTAGGCTGGTCGAGTTATGGCGGTGAGCGAGGTGTAACGGGTGGCGGCGTGTTTGGCGAGTTCGTCGACAATGGTGGCGAATCTGCCGCAGCCGAGATCGCGTACTCTGTTACGAATCTGATCGCCGTAGGCTTGCAATACCATGCAGGCCGGTACCCGACAATCCATGATCCTAAGGGGTCAGAGCCCACCGAGGACTTTCCCGCAATTGACAAAGGAACCTCCAGCCCGTGGATGCACGCCGTTGGCCTTCTCGTACGCGGAGCGGTCCCATCTCAGTCTGTTGTTAGACCATATGGTGCGCTCGGCTTCTTCACCACTTTCTCTCTCATCAACGACAAGGTCAGCGTCGGAGGCGGCCCAAAGCTTGCCGTTGGAGTTGACGTATCGGTCTCTCCCGATGTGGGCCTGTTCTTCGAGATCGAACAATTTCTGTTACTCCCCGGCGACAGTAGCGACCTCACGGATCGCCAGTACCCTTACGACCTCTTCAGTGGAGCCGCCCTTGGTGTGCGGTACGTGGTCGGCGCCAAATAGCTACTTCAGCAGTCGAGGTGGGACGTGCCACAGCAATCGGCATGAGTCTGGTGCCAGGTCGGCCCAGGCTTCTCCCAGTGGCTCGACCGCAGACATCGCCGCTGTCGGCACCCGTATGTGACCACCTCCAATCAGGAGGCTAACTGCCTCTGACCAAGTCGGCTCGTGACCGACGACGACGACTCTTTCGCATTCTTCCGGAAGTCGTCGCAAAGCGCTAATCACGTCTCGCGCATCGCAAAGATAGAATCCGTCTGTGGTCTCCAGCGCGCAATCCCAACTGCCCGCTTCTGAGGCGATGCGCGCGGTGTCGTGCGCCCGTTTGGCGGTCGAAGAGATAATCAAGTCTGGTGAAAGCCCAGCCTTGGCAAGAAACCGTCCCATGCGACGTGAGGCGCGACGCCCACGTTTGGCAAGCGGACGTTCGTGGTCGGTGTCGTACGCGGCGGTCCAGTCGGACTTACCGTGCCGCAGAAATACGATCAGTTTCATGGATACGTGTCCCCCGTAACCCCGAGATCGATTCTCAAGCCCTCGTACGCTACGACACAAGTTTGCGGCGAGAACATCTGGGTGCTCAGTCGCTGGATGTCGTCTAGCGCCTCGTCGTCGTGATCGGGATCGTGATGAAAAAGGGTCAAGCGATTGACCGAAGCTTCAAGGGCGAGCCCACACGCCCGCTGCCACGAGCTGTGTCCCCAGCCCGCTTTTTCGCGATACTCGCTCTCTGCGTACTGGGCGTCGTGAGAAAGCAGATCAGCACCACGCGCAAACTCGACAAGCGAGCGATAAGACGCCGTCCCCGGCACGAGTTCGTTGTCGGGAACGTGCACGAGTACCTGTGACCCACTCTCGACCTTGAACGCGAGCGCACCGCCCGGATGATTTACTGGAAGTACGGATAGGCGCCCGTGTTCGCCAAGCGCGCCAGGCAGTAGCGAGCTCGGCGTCTTCGCGATACTGCAGGGAATGTTGAGGTAGTTTGCCGGGAAGTGGACGCCGTCGAGCATATCGGTCGGAAACCAGTCGTTGGCTCCGGTATCGTAGCCGATTAGCGTGATCGCGCACTCCTCGTCGTACAGCGGCGCGAACATGGGGAATCCGCGGATGTGATCAAGGTGCAAGTGTGAGAACGCTGCGACGATTCGCTTGTGGGACCCGAGGAGGTACTTGCCTAGCGGAATCGCTCCTGTGCCCATGTCGAGAATCAGAATCAACTCCCCCAGGTCGACGCTGACGCAGGCGGTGTTGCCGCCGTAGCGAACGGTCTCGGGCCCGGGAACCGCGACAGAGCCTCGAACACCCCAATACTGTACAACCATCGTTGAGCAACTCCGCTGAGGCGCTAGGCCGCCGCCTCAAGCGCCTGGATCACAAACACCAGGATAAACGACAGAACGCTGATCGTCAGGCCATACATAAAGACCATGTACGATTTGCGCAGGAGCTCAAACTTCTTGTTGAGCACATTGCCGATCCCGTAAAGATCGCGCATCATCGTTCGGTACAGTAGGTCTGGTGCCATTGCGAGGTCGCTCATGCCCTTGACAAACTGATCCTCTTCAAGCCCGCGGTAATTCCCGAAGAACAACAGATTTACTTTGCCCGAACGCACGGCGTCAAGCGTAATCGTACTGGCATTGATTCGAGGGCGCGCGGAAAGCACTGCAAAAATGATAGCCGCCAGACAACTCAGAAGAACAACCGTCGTCGGCAACAGCAACCACGCGTTCGAGTCGATCTTGGGTGCAACCGACGCAAGGATGATCGACAGGATCAGTCCGTTAATGCTGATCATGATGTTGGCCTTCGAATCCGCGAGCGCCGTCAAGTCCATGTGGACGCGATACGAAGTCCTGAACATGGTCTCCACGCCGCGCGAAGAGCCAAGACCAGGTTTCTCCTCTCGTCGCTTCTTCTTCTTTTTCTTCTTCTTTGGCGGGTCATCGGGTGACACCGCCGCCACCGCCGAGTCCCCGGGCTCCGGTCGCTGTGGCTCTGGCGGACTATCTGTCCGTTCGCCAGCCGCCGCCGCAGGCTGCGGATTCGACTGTTGGGGTTGATCGTGTTCGGAACCGTTCACAGTGTTACTGATTCGTATACTGACTTCAACCTAATCAGAAATCGCGGCTTCTCAAACAGATCGAGTTGGCCCCAGAGTCGTGTCGTTGGTCCTACCGAGCACAGCTTTGTCTGCTATATCCCTCGCCGTGTTACTCGGTCTCGCCCCCTCATGCGACCCGGGTAACAATGTGGCACCTGGCGCCATCCCGGGATATGAGCTGCACAAGCCGGACACATTGTTTTATCTGGCGCGGAGCCTCCGCGAAGTCAGCGGGCTGACCGTGTCGGATACGCAGCTGCTGGCGATCCAGGACGAGGTTGGTCGACTATTCACCGTCTCCGCAAGCACCGGCAAAGTTGTGAACGAATCCAAGTTCGGATCAGGAGGTGACTATGAGGCCGTGGAGGTGATCGGAAGCGATGTGTGGATCGTTCAGAGCGACGGAGACATCTACGTTCGCAGCCTTTCCTCCAGCAAGACGGCAAAACGCACAAAGACGGAGCTGAAGGCGAAACATGACATTGAGGGCCTGGCGTTTCACCCCGCGGATTCGGTTGTCCTGATCGCGGCGAAAGAGCACCTCACGAAAGCACGCGAGCGCGTAATCTTCTCGCTTCCCGCTACCGCACCTAAAGAGGAGCCACGCATCTGGGCCAGAATCAACATCGACTCGGTGGCCGCTCGCCTCGAAGTGACCAAGCAGGAGTCAAAACGGTTCAAGCCGTCGGCGATTGCGGTACATCCGCGGAGCGGCGAAACTTTTGTACTCTCGTCGGCGCTGCAGGCAGTCGTCGTGCTGGATGAGAACCGCGCCCTCACCCATGTTGCAAGGTTGGACGCGACACTGCTGCCGCAACCCGAAGGAATAGCCTTCATGCCCAACGGCGACATGTACATCGCATCAGAAGACGGTCGTCGCGGCCGACTAGCACTGTTCAGCTACCATGATTAGGTACCCTGCGTTCTTGCTCGTGGCTGCCAGCCTGGTCTCAGCTTCACTCCAGGCGGGCTGTGCCTCCGGCGCATTGGTTGGAGATCATACCGGCAGTCAGACCGCCCAGGAAACGGATTCGGCCGAGATTCATCGGGTGTACCTGGTTGGCGATGCGGGCTACGTCTCCACGGACGGCGAGGCGAACCCGCTGTTTGATGCCATCGTCGGGTCGACCGAAATGGCCCCCGATTCCAGGACGCTCGTTTTTCTTGGCGACAACATCTACTGCTGCGGCCTTCCGGATTCGTCTTCTCCCGGCCGCGCAGTCGCTCAGGCGAGACTCGACGAGCTTGTCAACCTCGGTCATCGATTCGAAGGTCGCACTGTCTTCATCCCGGGCAATCACGACTGGAATAACTCCGGCCCAGCCGGTCACGAGTACGTACGTCGAATGGAAGACTACGTGGAAGCAGCCCTGGGCGAGGACTCGTTTCTACCGAATGATGCGCTTCCAGGGCCTGTTGTGGTTGAACTCGCCGACGATGTCGTTATGGTTGCCATTGATACCGAGTGGTGGCTAACCAGACAGACACGCCCCTATGGTGAGTCTGGAGACTACGAGATCGACGAAGACCTGGACTTCGCCGTTGCACTTACAGACGTTCTTGAACAACACGCTGGAGATCGGGTCCTGCTGGTCGGCCATCACCCTACTTACTCGCAGGGCGGCCACAACGGCCGGCATCCGGCAAAGACGCACCTCTTCCCGCTGACGAGGAAGTGGCCGAACCTGTATGTGCCCCTTCCGGTACTAGGTTCTGCCTACGTCCTCGCCAGCCGATTCGTAGGTACCCGTCAAGATCTACCCAACCGCAGATACCGTAAACTGCGAGAACTCATTGAGGCGGCTTCATACCGCAGCGAGAGTTTCGTTTACGCGTCTGGACACGAGCACAGTCTGCAGCTTTTCCGTCGCGGTCCCGCTCATCGGCCCCACGACTACGTCGTCTCAGGTGCGGCGTCAAAGCCCAGCTTCGTCTCGAGTGGCGGCGACGCTGCATACACAAGTGGCGAGTCGGGCTACGCGTCGCTATCGTATTTCGAGGATGGCAGCATCCAGCTCTCCTTCTGGGTGATGAACGGAGGTGTCGCGGAACTAGACTACACAGAGCGCCTTCGGGAAGGCCGCGTCAATACGGTCGAACCTGAGTCTGACACGGAATTCCCGGCGATCGCACCGGGGACCACGGAGACTACCGCTATCAGCGGTTCGTACGCTGCGGGACCGCTGAAGTCAACGGTGCTGGGTTCACACAACCGGTCGCTTTGGACGACTCCGGTCGAGGCGCCCGTTCTGGACCTCGGCAATACGGCTGGCGGAT